>NZ_JAEMQB010000042.1:0-11192 GCF_022759015.1 Tibeticola sp.
ACCAGGTCCTCGGGCAGCACGACCGGCAAGTCCTTCTCGGGCACGGGAACCGGGCCGCAGTGCTCGCAGTGGATGATGGGAATCGGCGTGCCCCAGTAGCGTTGGCGGCTGATGCCCCAGTCGCGCAGGCGGAAGGTCACTTTCTTTTCGCCCAAGCCTTTTTCGGCCAACAAGGCCGCCACCTTGTCCACCGCCGCCGCGTAGCCCAGGCCGTCGAGCACGCCCGAATGGATGCACACGCCGTGCTCTTTGTCGGCGTACCAGTCGGCCCAGGCCTCGGTCGAAAAGGTCTGGCCTTCGACCGCGATGACCTGCTTGATCGGCAGCCCATATTTTTTGGCAAACGCAAAGTCACGCTCGTCGTGCGCAGGCACGCCCATGACGGCGCCGTCGCCATAGCTCATGAGCACGTAGTTGCCCACCCACACCGGCACCGCCTCGCCGGTGAGCGGGTGCGTGACCACCAGACCCGTGGGCATGCCCTCCTTTTCCTTGAGCGCAAGCTCGGCCTCGGTGGTGCCGCCCTTCTTGCATTCCTCGATGAAGGCCGCGAGCGCCGGGTTGGACGCCGCCGCATGGGCCGCCAGCGGATGCTCCGGCGCCACGGCGCAGAAGGTCACGCCCATGATGGTGTCGGCGCGGGTGGTGAACACATACAGCCGGCCGTCGCCGATGAGCGCTCCGTCCGCGCCGCGGATGTCGTGCGGGAAGGCAAAGCGCACGCCTTCGCTCTTGCCGATCCAGTTCTCCTGCATCAGCCGAACCTTGTCGGGCCATCCGGTCAGCGTGGCTTTGGGATTGCCGATCTGCACATGGTCGAGCAGCTCCTGCGCGTAGGCGGTGATGTTGAGGTAGTAGCCCGGGATCTCGCGCTTTTCGACCAGCGCGCCGGTGCGCCAGCCGCGGCCGTCGATGACCTGCTCGTTGGCGAGCACGGTCTGGTCCACCGGGTCCCAGTTGACGACCTGCGTCTTGCGATAGGCGATGCCTTTTTCGAGCATCTTGAGGAACAACCACTGGTTCCACTTGTAATAGTCGGGCGAGCAGGTCGCGACTTCGCGGCTCCAGTCGATCGCCAGCCCCATGGCCTGCATCTGCCGCTTCATGTAGGCGATGTTCTCGTAGGTCCACTTCGCCGGCGGCAAGCCGTTTTTCAGCGCCGCGTTCTCGGCCGGCAGGCCGAAGGCGTCCCAGCCCATCGGCATGAGCACGTTGTACCCGTTCATGCGCAGGTAGCGCGTGAGCATGTCGTTGATGGTGTAGTTGCGCACATGCCCCATGTGCAGCTTGCCGCTCGGGTAGGGCAGCATGGAGCAGGCGTAGAACTTGGGGCGGGGCCGGCCCTGGGCGTCGGTGGCGTTCTCCGTCACGCGGTAGGCATCGCGCGCGGTCCAGTGCGCGTGCGCCGCACGCTCGACCTCTTGGGGTTGGTACTTGTCTTGCATGGCGAAATTGTAGGCGTTCATCCAGGGCCGACCGCTGGGCCAGGAACTTCAAAAATATGAGCAACCAAAGACCATTTCACGCGGGGAAACAGCCCAAAAAGGTTCCAACCCCGCTCGTGCCGGGCGGTGCGGGCTGCGCGGCTCAACGCGTGGGCGGCGGCGCGGCCTCGCCCGCGGGCGACGCGACGAAGGCGATCCGGCTGAGGCCCGCGGCCTGCGCGATCCCGATCACCTCGGCCACACGGGCATAGGGCACCGCACCATCGGCGCGCAGCCGCAGTTCGGTCGCCGGGTCTTGCGCGGCCTTCGCCGCCAGCCGCGCGCGCAGCGCATCGGCCTCGACCGGCAGGTCGTCGAGATAGAGCTGCCCCAAGGGGTCGATCGACACCGCCAGCGCCGACGCCGTCGCGGCATGCGTGC
Source organism: Tibeticola sp. (assembly GCF_022759015.1). Classification (NCBI taxonomy): domain Bacteria; kingdom Pseudomonadati; phylum Pseudomonadota; class Betaproteobacteria; order Burkholderiales; family Comamonadaceae; genus Tibeticola; species Tibeticola sp. The sequence continues at coordinate 1,866 of NZ_JAEMQB010000042.1, forward strand.
GCGTGCCTTCGGCTTTGGGCAGCTCGAGCTGCAAGGCGCTGCCCAGCAGCGGCGCGGTGACGATGAGAATCACCACCAACACCAGCATCACGTCGACCATCGGCGTGACGTTGATCTCCGAAAACGGCGCCGCCACCGGGCGAGATTCGAAACGTCCGAACATCGGTGCGGGTCAGTGTGTGAGCAACTCGCGCAAGTCGTGCGCGAAGCCTTCGAGGGCGCCTTCGAGCTCCGCGATGCGCCGGCCGAGCGCGTTATAGGCCAGCACCGCCGGAATCGCGACCGCCAGACCGGCAGCGGTCATGACCAAGGCCTCGCCCACGGGCGCGGCCACGCGCTCGATCGTCACCGCCCCACCAGCCCCCAGCGCCAGCAGCGCCTGATGAATGCCCCACACCGTCCCGAGCAGGCCCACGAAAGGCGCCGTCGCCCCGATGGTGGCGAGCACCACCTGCCCGCGCTGCAGGTTCGCCAAGGATCGATGCAAAGCCTCGCGCAGTGCGCGGGTCACCCGCAGCGCGGGATCGGCTTCGGCGGCCAGGCTGCCGCTGGGCTCTGGTGCGAGCGCCGCGTCGATCATGGGCACGAGCACCCCGAGCGTGTCGTAGCGGCGCGCCGCCTCGCGCCCTGCGCGCGCATCGGGCGACTGCCAGAACGCCGCGGTGCCCAGCGTCAGCGCCGCCCCGGCGCGCGGCAACACCGACAGCCGCCAGACGATCAGCACCCAGCTCGCCACCGACATCGACAGCAGCAACACAGCCACCGCGCGGGCGATGAAGTCGGCTTGGTTCCACCAGGCAAGCAGTGCCATGCGCGGCCTCGACCCGTTCAGACGCTCGGCGCGAGGCGCTCGAGGCCCAGCACGTCGCTCATGTCGTAGAGGCCGCTGGTGCGCGTGGCCAAAAAACGCGCCGCGCGCAGGCTGCCTTCGGCGTAGGTCGCTCGGCTGCTGCTCTTGTGGCTGATTTCGATGCGCTCGCCCGTGCCCGCAAAGAGCACCGTGTGGTCGCCAACGATGTCGCCGCCGCGGATGGTCGCAAAACCGATCGTCCCGGTGCGACGCTCACCGGTGTGGCCGTGCCGCTCGAACACCGCACACGCCTTGAGATCGCGACCGGTCGCGGCCGCGATCACCTCGCCCATTTTGAGCGCCGTGCCCGACGGCGCATCGACCTTGTGGCGGTGGTGCGCCTCGATGATTTCGATGTCGTAACCCTCGGAGAGCGCCTTGGCCGCGAATTCGAGCAATTTGAGCGTGACGTTGACACCCACACTCATGTTGGGCGCCAGCACGATCGGAATGTCCCGAGCGGCCTCGGCGATGCGGGCGCGCTCGTCTTCGGTGAACCCGGTCGTTCCGATGACCATGGCCACGCCGCGCGCGCGGCAGGCTTCGAGATGCTGCAGGGTCGCGATCGGGCGCGTGAAGTCGATCAAGACCCGCGCGTCGCGCAGCGCGGCATCGAGGTCATCCGTGAGGCCACACCCGCCGCTGCGCCCGACCAGCTGAGCCGCATCCTCGCCGAGGCGGGCATGGCCACTGCGCTCGAGCGCGCCGACGAGCACACAGTCGGGCGCGTCGAGCACGGCTTCGATGAGCATCTGCCCCATGCGGCCGGTCGCTCCGGCAATGGCGATGGGCAGGCGGTTCGAGGGGGTAGGGGAAGTCGACATGGGCAAAGAGGTTGGCGGCGGAACCAGGCCGAAAGAAACCCGGCGCCAGGCGCTGGTACGGGTGGGACTACGACGTCGGCTCGAGCGGCGGATAGCGCTCCGGCAGGGGGGCGCTCGGCGCCGGCTCGGACGCGGCGGGGCGGGGCGCCGGCAGCGCCTCCTCCGGGATGCGCAGGCGCGGCGGCTGGGCGGGCTTCGGGGGCTCCGGGTAGAGCCGGGCCACGAATTCGGACTCGCTGGGCAGCTCATCGCCCTCGAAGCGTTCGAGCAAGCCGTCTTTGAAAAAGACCGTCAGCCGGAATTCCTGCGCCGCCTCACCCGGGCGCCGCAGGTAAAACACATAATCCCAGCGGTGGTCGTGGAACAGGCTCGTCACCAGCGGCGAGCCCAGCAGGTCACGCACCTGCTCGCGGCTCATGCCGGGCTGCAGTGCAGCGGCCTGCTCCTTGGACACGAAGTTGCCTTGCACCAGCTCCGCACGGTAGGGTCGCACCACCGTGTCGATGCGCTTCAAACCGCTGCAGGCCGCCAGCGTCGAGATCGAAGCAGCGGCGACGAGGGCCAGCGCCAGCAGTCGCGCAGGGCGACGGTCGAGGGGGAACGTCATGGAGGAGCGAGGCATGCAGATATGATGGAACATTGTAAGCCGCCCCGGAAAACCGCCATGGCCCGCGCCGAAGACATCAAGAGCACCGGACTCAAAGCCACCTTGCCGCGCCTGAAGGTGCTCGAGGTGTTTCAGCGCAGCGCGCAGCGCCACCTGACGGCCGAGGACGTCTACCGCGCCTTGCTGCTCGAAAACGCCGACGTGGGTTTGGCGACCGTGTATCGCGTGCTCACGCAGTTCGAGCAGGCCGGCATTCTGTGCCGCAGCCACTTCGAGTCCGACAAGGCAGTGTTCGAACTCAACGAAGGCGAGCATCACGACCATCTCGTCTGCCTGGACTGCGGCCGCGTCGAAGAGTTCTACGACGCGCAAATCGAGCAGCGGCAAAACGACATCGCCCTCAGCAAGGGCTTTCGCCTCGCCGACCACGCACTGAGCCTCTACGCCCATTGCACGCGCGAAAACTGCCCCGATCGACCCGTCGCCGAAGCCCGCGGCAGCAACAGCCGCGGACGGACGGAACGCTGAAACTCTGCGGCCGCCTCAGCGGCCCGATTCCATCGCGCGCCGGTGACGCTCGACGAACTCTTGATACGTGTCGATGCCGCGCAGCTGCAAAATGGTGCTGCGCACCGCCGCTTCGACCAGCACCGCGATGTTGCGGCCGGCCACGACCTGGATCACGACTTTGCGCACCGGCACGCCCAGCACGTCCTGCGTCAGCGGCTCGTAGGGCAAGCGCTCGTAATCCCGCTCGAGCGTCTCGCGGCGCACCAGGTGCACGATGAGTTTGAGCCGCATCTTGCGGCGCACCGCCGTCTCGCCAAAGATGGCGCGGATGTCGAGCAAGCCGATGCCGCGCACCTCCAGCAGGTTCTGCAACAACTCCGGGCAGCGGCCCTCGATGGTGGTCTGGTTGATGCGGTAGAGATCCACCGCGTCGTCGGCGACGAGTCCGTTGCCGCGCGAGATCAGCTCCAGCCCCAGCTCGCTCTTGCCCAGGCCCGATTCTCCCGTGATGAGCACGCCCAGCCCCAAGATGTCCATGAACACCCCGTGCATGGTGATGCGGTCGGCAAAATGCTTGGACAAATACGCGCGCAGCACGTCGATCACGAAGGCCGACGATTCCTTCGTCGCAAACAGCGGAATCTGCGCCCGCTCGCACATCGAAATCAGCGCCTCGGGCGCGGTCTGCCCATCGCAGAGCACCAGCACCGGCGGCTCGAGCGTCACGATGCGCGCGATGCGCCGCGCGCAATCCTCGGGCGTGGCGTTGCTGAGGTAGGCGATCTCGCGCTCACCCAGGATTTGCACCCGGTAGGGGTGAATGTAATTGAGATAGCCGACCAGATCGGCGCCCGAACGCGCCTGCCGGATCGCCACTTCGTCGAACTTGCGCTCCGAAGCCCCCAAACCCGCAATCCACTCCCAGCGCAGCGAGGATCGGTGATCCTCGAACAGAAGGTCGGCGCTGATGACCGTCGGTTTCATGCCGCGTGGGCCGAATGCCAAGACGCGATCAGCGCGTGCAACTCTTCGGCACTCAAGCTGTGCTTGAGCCGGTCGCGCAGCGCGGCGTCGCTGAGCAGCTCGGCAATCTCGGAGAGGATTTCGAGATGCTTTTGCGTCGCCGCTTCGGGGACGAGCAAAAAAATGAGCAGCTCGACGGGCTGCTCGTCGGGCGCGTCGAAGCCGATGGGACGCTCGAGCCGGAACAACGCGGCCATCGGCGTCTTGAGCCCTTTGACCCGGCCATGCGGAATCGCCACGCCGTGCCCCAAACCCGTCGAGCCCAGCCGCTCGCGGGCAAACAGGCTGTCCGTGACCGCCGCGCGGTTCATGCCGTAGAGCGACTCGAAGAGCAGCCCGACTTCCTCGAAAGCGCGCTTTTTGCTGGTCGCGTCAACCCCGACGAGCACCTGCGACGGCGGAAGAATGGATGCGAGGCGGTTCATGGTCTGTAACGAATTATGCACGCGACCCATGATGCAACGGTGCGGAACTGCAGCGCCCGGCCATCAACGGAACTTGGGCAGATGCAGCTTCGGCGGCACGCCCATGCGCACGTTGATGATCCATTGCTGCACGATCGAGAGCACGTTGTTGGTGAACCAATAGAGCACCAGGCCCGAGGGCAAGAAGAAGAACATGACGCTGAAGATCAGCGGCATGAACCACATCATCTTGGCCTGCATGGGGTCGGGCGGCGCAGGGTTGAGCGCCGTTTGCAACAGCGTACTCGCCGTCATCAAGAGCGGCAGGATGAAATACGGATCGGGCGCCGAGAGGTCCTTGATCCACAGAATCCAGGGCGCGCCGCGCATTTCCACGCTCGAGAGCAACACCCAGTAGAGCGCGATGAACACCGGGATCTGGATCATGATCGGCAGGCAGCCGCCCATCGGATTGACCTTCTCCTCGCGGTAGATGCGCATCATCTCCTGCTGCATCTGCTGCGGGTTGTCCTTGTAGCGCTCGCGCAGCTCCATGATGCGCGGGTTGATCGACTTCATCTTCGCCATCGACGCATAGGCCTTGGCGTTGAGCCAGTAGAAGGCGATCTTGAGCAGCACCACGAGCGCCACAATCGACCAGCCCCAGTTGCCCAGCACCGCATGGAGCTTGTCGAGCAGCCAGTAGAGCGGCTTGGCCAGTATCGTCAGCCAGCCATAGTCCTTGACCAGCTCGAGGCCCGGGGCCAACGCTTCGAGCACTTTTTCTTCCTGCGGACCGACGAACAACTGGGCCTGGGCCCGCGCGGAAGCGCCCGGCGCCAGCTCGGCCAGCGGCGTGATCATGCCCACCGCGTAGAGGTTGTCGCCGACCTTGCGGACGAAGTTCTCACGCGGCGTGCCGGCGGGCAGGATCCAGGCACTGGCGAAATAGTGCTGCACCATCGCCACATAGCCGTCCTTGGCCTCGCGGACGAAATCGGCTTTGCCTTTGGAGATCGCGTCGAAATCGATTTTTTGATACTTGCCCTGTTCCGTGTAGACCGCGGGCCCGGTGAACGTCGAGTAAAAGCGCGATTCGCCCTCGAGCTTGTTGCCGTCGCGCACGAGTTGCAGATAAACCTTGGGCGCCACGGCGGCCGAGCCGACGTTGAGCACCTCGTGCGTGACGTCGATCGCGTACGAACCGCGCCGCAGCCGGTAGGTCTTGACGAGTTGCACACCGTCCTTGGGGTCGGACTCGAAGCGCAGCACCAGCTCATTGGCCCCATCGGCCAGCACCCGCTCGCCGCTGAAACGCATCGGCGTCTGGTGATTCGGCCCATGGGCGCCGACCAGGCCGGTCTGCGCCACGTAAACCCGCTCGGGGCTGAGTTCAAACAGCCGCTGCGGCCGGCTCGGGTCGGTGCGGTCGGGGTATTTCAAAAAGGCCGAGCCGACGATCGAGCCGCCCTCGGTGTCGAAGCTCAGTTCGAGCACATCGGTGCGCACGTCGATACGCTCCCGCGGCGCGGTGCGCACCGGAGGCTCGGCCGCCGCGACCGCAGCAGCGGGCGTCGCCGAAGGCACCGGCACCGCGCCCGAAGCGGCCCCGGAAGCCGCCCCCGAGGCCGCGGTGGTCGCGGGCGTGGGGAAAAACGTCGCCTTCTGTCCGTTGTAGACCTGCCATTGGTCCCACAACATCACCATCGAAAAGCCAAAGACCACCCACAGGATGGCGCGCCGAATATCGTTCATGAGCGTTTCGTTTCTCGCGGGGGATAGGGTTGTGGCACGACCGCGTCCGTTCGTGCCGAAGCGGCATCGCCCTCTGGGCCCACCGAAACGGCGGACTCGGGCGAAATCAAGCGGGAAAATAGGCGCGGCGGCTCGGCGGGCACGGGGTCACAGCCGCCGGCACACCAAGGATGGCAGCGCAGCAGCCGCCGCGTCATGAGATAACTGCCCGTGAGCGCCCCGTGGCGCTCGATCGCCTCGAGCGCATAGCGCGAACAACTCGGCTCGAAGCGGCAGGCATTGCCCAGCCAAGGACTGAGCATGAAGCGGTAGGCCCGAATCAGACCCAGGAGCACGCGCTGGGGCAAGCGCTGAAGCGAACGCCAAGCGGTCGTCATGAGGGCTGGCCTCCTGCAGCAGCTGCGCGGCGCAGCGCCAGACGCAGCAAGGCTTCGAGTTCGCTGCGCACGGCGCGCCGCAGCGGCTCGGAGGTCGCGCTCTCGAAAACTTTGGGATCGAACGGTGCGCATAAGCGCAAGACATAAGCGCCGGCGGGCGCCAGCGGCAGCGCACGTTCGCCGAGCTCGAGCATCTGCCGTCGGATCGCGTTGCGCGTCACCGCGCGGCGCGCCCAGCGCTTGGGCACGACCGCGCCCAAGGCATGACCTTGCGCGGCGTCGAGCCGGTGCAGTGCGAAATGGGCGCTGCGCACCCACACACCGGCCGCCAAAACCTGCTGGAACTGCGCACGGGTTTTGAGCCGTCCGACCGATGCGGACCGCGTCGGGCCATGCATCGGGGGCTCATCGACCGCAGCCGGCTGAGCGACGCGCACGGCGCAACGGACGATCGGGGGTGACTCAGACGGCGAGGCGCTTGCGACCTTTGGCGCGGCGCGCCTTGATCACGGCACGGCCACCGCGGGTCTTCATGCGAACGAGAAAACCATGGGTCCGCGCGCGACGCGTTTTCGATGGCTGATAGGTGCGTTTCATGGGGGTATCCTCGACGGGAAAACGTAGGGCAAAACAAACCCGGGCGACGAAAGTCGCTCAGGGAAAACGCGCGATTATCGCAAAATTCGGCCAAGCCGCCTCAAACCGGGGGCCTGAGGGTTTTCTCGGGCGATGTGGACAAGCGCTGCGTAGACTAGAATCCGCAGCCCTCGCGATCCGATTTATCCACAACATGCCCACCGCCCCCGCCTCCGCTTTGCTGCCTGACGGCTCGTCACCGATGGGGGCGCCTGACCTGTGGCAGGAGTGCCTGGAGCGCATGGCCCAGGAACTGCCCGAGCCGCAGTTCAACACCTGGATCAAGCCGCTCGGGGCGCAGGTCAGCGAGGATTTTTCCAAGGTCACGGTGTTCGTGGCCAACCGCTTCAAACTCGACTGGATCCGCGCCCAGTATGCGCAGCGCATCGCGCAAGTGCTGAGCGAGATTTATGGCCAGTCGGTGCATCTGGAGTTAGCGATCACTCCGCGTGAAGCTCCCGCGAAATCAAGCCCGATGCAGCGCGAAGCGCCACCGGCGCCCAGCGCAGAGGCCACGGCGGAGCCGGTGCCCGAGCCGCGCGCGGCGGCGCGCCACCGGCTCAATCCGTTGCTGACATTCGACACCTTGGTCGAGGGCTCGGCCAACCGCATGGCGCGTGCGGCGGCGCTGCATGTCGCGACCATGCCAGGCCAGATGTACAACCCGCTGTTCATCTACGGCGGCGTCGGTCTGGGCAAGACGCATTTGGTGCATGCGGTGGGCAACCGGCTGCTGGCCGACCGGCCCGAGGCCAAAGTTCTCTACATCCACGCCGAGCAGTTCGTCTCGGATGTGGTCAAGGCCTATCAGCGCAAGACCTTCGACGAGTTCAAGGAGCGCTACCACTCGCTGGATTTGCTCTTGATCGACGATGTGCAGTTCTTCGCCAACAAGGATCGGACGCAGGAGGAATTTTTCAATGCTTTCGAGGCCCTGCTGGCCAAGAAAAGCCACATCGTCATGACCAGCGACACCTACCCCAAGGGGCTGACCGACATCCACGAGCGGCTGGTCTCGCGCTTCGACGCCGGGTTGACGGTGGCGATCGAGCCGCCCGAGCTCGAAATGCGGGTGGCGATCCTGATCAACAAGGCGCGCGCCGAAGGCAGCGAAATGCCCGAGGACGTGGCGTTCTTCATTGCCAAGAATGTGCGCTCGAACGTGCGCGAACTCGAAGGCGCGCTGCGCAAGGTGCTGGCCTACAGCCGCTTCAACCAGAAGGAAATCTCGATTCAGCTCGCGCGCGATGCGCTCAAGGATCTGCTGTCGATTCAAAACCGGCAGATCAGCGTCGAGAACATTCAAAAAACGGTGGCCGACTTCTACAAAATCAAGGTCGCCGACATGTACAGCAAGAAGCGCCCGGCGAGCATCGCGCGGCCGCGGCAGATCGCGATGTATCTGGCCAAGGAGCTGACGCAAAAGAGCCTGCCCGAGATCGGCGAGCTCTTTGGCGGCCGCGACCACACCACGGTGCTGCATGCGGTGCGCAAGATCGCCGCCGAGCGCCAGCAACTCAGTGAGCTCAACCAACAACTGCACGTGCTCGAGCAGACGCTCAAGGGATGACGGCGGCGTGACGGGAGCCGTGGCCGAAGGCAACGCCGAATTGACGGAAAATGCGGCTTGGGTTTGCCCCTGCGCCCCCGTGCGGCCCCGAGACGGCTGCGGCGCCGACTCCAACCAGAGGAAGACATGATCGTATTGAAAGCGCGGCAAGATGCCGTCCTGGCCGCTCTGCAGGCCGTCTCCGGCATCGTCGAGCGGCGACACACGCTACCCATCCTCGCCAATGTGCTCATACGCAAAAACGGCGGCGAAGTCGAGCTGACGACGAGCGATCTCGAAATCCAGATCCGCACCCACGCCGAACTTGGGGGCGACCCCGGCCCCTACGCGACGACGGTGGGCGCGCGCAAGCTCATCGACATCCTGCGCACGCTGCCGGCCGATCAGACGGTGAGCCTGGAGTCGCAGCAAGCCAAGCTGATCCTCAAGGCGGGCAAGAGCAAGTTCACGTTGCAAACGCTGCCGGCAGAAGACTTCCCGCTGGTGCAGGAGTCGCCGACCTTCGGGCCGGCGTTCGAAGTGCCGCAAAGCACGCTCAAGAAGCTGCTTGCCGAGGTGAGCTTTGCGATGGCGGTGCATGACATTCGCTACTACCTCAACGGCATTTTGTTCGTCGCCGAAGGTAGCAAACTCGCGCTGGTCGCCACCGACGGGCACCGGCTGGCCTACTCGGCGGCCACGCTCGCGAACGAAGTGCCGCGTCAGGAAGTGATCCTGCCGCGCAAGACCGTGACCGAGTTGCAGCGGCTGCTGTCCGACGCGACCGGCGAG
>NZ_JAEMQB010000036.1:0-4122 GCF_022759015.1 Tibeticola sp.
GCCGACGTGAAATGGTGCGTTTATGCTATGAAAAAACAAGCATTTCAGGGTCGCCGGAAAGCCACGTGGCGTGCGCGCGCCGGGGTGTCTGCCCTCTCGCTGGTGCTTTCCTTGGCTGCAATGAGCCTGCCGGCGCAGGCCGAGGAGGGGCGGCTCTCGCTGCGCGAGCGCATCGCACAGCGGCGTGCGGCGACCGCGCCAACGCCAGCCGCCGCCGCGCTGCCTCTCACACCAGGCGACCATGAAATCCGCGTGGCGCATCAAGGTCTCGAGCGCAAGGTGGTGGTGCACGTGCCGCGGGCGGCCGAGGCGGGGCAGCCGCTGCCGCTGGTGCTGGCGCTGCATGGCGGGGGCGGCTTTGCCGAGTTCATGGCCGACGATACGCGCTACGGCCTCATCCGCGCGGCCGATGAAGGCGGCTTCATCGTCGCCTTCCCGAACGGCTACAGCCGCTTTGCCGGCGGGCGTCTAGCCACCTGGAATGCCGGGGCCTGCTGCGGCGACGCCCGCGACCGCCAGGTGGACGACGTGGGTTTCCTGCGCGCCGTGGTGGCGCAGCTGCAGGCGCGCGCGCCCATAGACCCTGCGCGCATCTTTGCCACCGGAATGTCCAACGGCGGCATGATGGCCTACCGGCTCGCCTGCGAGGCCTCGGACCTGTTTCGCGCCGTCGCCAGCGTGGCCGGCACCGACAACACCTTGCAGTGCACGCCGGCGCGGCCGGTATCGGTGCTGCACATCCACGCCCGCGACGACGACCATGTGCTGTTCGACGGTGGCGCCGGCCCCGGCGCTTTCCGCGACGCAAGCAAGGTCACCGACTTCACCTCGGTGCCCGAGACCATGCGCCGCTGGGCGCAGCGCGACCGCTGCGAGGGCGCGCCGCAGCGCACCCAGAGTTTCGCGGGCGCGAGCTGCGAGGCCTACGCCCGCTGCGCCCAGGGCGTGCGGGTGGAGTTGTGCGTGACCGACAGCGGCGGCCACTCCTGGCCCGGCGGCGTTACCCGCCGCGGCAAGCCATCGGCTTCGCCAGCGTTCGACGCGAGCAGCTTGATCTGGTCGTTTTTTTCGGCCAGCGCGGCGCGCTGAGCCGACCCGATGCTCAGGCTGCCCTCAAATTCGTCGCTTCTCTGCGCCGGGCGCTTTGCGTTCAGACCAGTTCGGCGATGAGCTCGATCTCCACGCACGCCCCCAGCGGAATCTGCGCCACGCCGAAGGCGCTGCGGGCGTGCGCACCCTTGGCACCGAAAACCTGGCCCAGCAGCTCCGAGCAGCCGTTGGTGACCAGGTGCTGCTCGGTGAAGTCCCCGGTGGAGTTCACCAGGCTCATCACCTTCACGATGCGCGCAACGCCGTTGAGGTCGGTGCCGGCGGCCACGCAGGCGGCGTGCAGCGTGCCCATGAGGTCGACCGCAATCGCGCGTGCCGCGGCCTGCCCCTCGGCGGTCGTGATGTCGCGCCCGAGTTGGCCGACCCAAGGCTTGCCGTCTTTCTTGGCGATGTGGCCCGACAGGAAAACCAGTTTGCCCGTCTGCACGAAGGGCACATAGGCCGCGGCAGGCGTGGCGACAGGGGGCAGGGTGATGCCGAGTTCGGCGAGTTTGTCGTAGACGTTCATGGGTCAGAGTCCTTTCAGAGTGCAGCTTCACCGACCGCGGGCCGGTGCAGACTGGCGAGTCTATGTCCTAACATCCCCGCATGGAGCGCCAGCCCCCAAGCCCAGAGACCCCAGCGCCAGCCCCGGCCTGCGGTGGCTGGGCCTTTTGGCTGGGCTCCGTGGCCTTGCTGGGCTGGGTGCTGGGTTGCGCGCTGCAACTTGGCGAGCCGGTGCTGGCCCCAGCCGGGCGCTATGCAGGGTTGCTCGCGGCCAGCCTTGGCGCAGGGCTCGCGCTGGTGTGGGTCGGGCGTCGGCGCTCGTCCAAGGCGGGGGCCGTCCTGCGTTGGGGCAGTGTCTTCGTGCTGGCGCTGGGTCTGGGTTTTTCGCAAACCGGCTTGCGGGCGGTGTGGCTGGCGCAACAGGCTTTGCCGGCCTCGCTGGAGGGCCAGCGCCTCGTGCTCACCGGGATGGTGGCGGCCATGCCCACCCGGCAGGCGCAGGGTTTGCGTTTCGTCTTCGACGTGGCCGAAGCCCGCACGCTCGCCGGTGACCCGGTGCACGTCCCTGCGCGCGTGCTTTTGGGGTGGTGGGGTGGGCCGCAGCTCGGGGCCGACGGCGAGCGCTTCGATGTGTACCGCCAGCCGGCTGACCTGCGCGCGGGCGAGGTCTGGCGTTTCACGGCGACGCTCCGGGCCCCGCACGGCAGCCGCAACCCCCACGGCTTCGACGCCGAGCTCTGGCTGTGGGAGCAGGGCATACGGGCCACCGGCAGCGTGCGCGTGGCCTTGCGCGATGCGCCGCCCCAGCGCCTGGAGGCGACCGCACGACACCCGGTGGAGCAGGCGCGCCAAGCCGTGCGCGATGCGATTGAGGACCGCGTCGGCGCGGGTTCCACGCCCGACGACGATGGGGATACCGAGGCAGCCGGGCGTGCGCGCGCGCGCATCGCCGGCGTGCTCGCGGCACTGGTGACGGGCGACCAGTCGTCCATCGAGCACGCCGACTGGGAGGTGTTTCGGACGACGGGCGTCGCGCATCTCATGAGCATTTCGGGCCTGCACATCACGCTGTTTGCCTGGGCGGCGGGCCTGGTGGTGGGCGCGCTCTGGCGGCGCAGCGCGCGGCTGTGTCTGTGGCTGCCCGCGCCGACGGCGGCGGCGGTCGGTGGGTTGCTGCTCGCCGCAGCCTACGCTGGGTTTGCCGGCTGGGGTGTGCCCGCGCAGCGCACGGTGCTGATGTTGGCGGTCATGGTGGCGCTGCGCCTGCTGGGACGGCCGTGGCCGTGGCCCACGGTGTGGCTGCTGGCCCTGGCGGTGGTGGTGGCGTTGGACCCCTGGGCCCTGCTGCAGGCGGGTTTTTGGCTGAGCTTCGTCGCGGTCGGCGTTCTGTTTGCTACGGATTTGAAAGCACAAGAAGACCGAAACACGCCGGTAAAGCGCCTGATTCTTTCCAAAGTGTCCGCTCTGCTGCGCGAGCAGGGCGTGGTCACGCTCGCGCTCACCCCGCTGACCCTGCTGCTGTTCGGACAGGTGTCGCTGGTGGGGTTGCTGGCCAATCTGGTCGCGATTCCGTGGGTGACGCTGGTGGTCACGCCGCTGGCCTTGGGCGGCGTGTTGGCGCCGCCGCTGTGGACGCTTTCGGCTTGGGAGCTGACGCCGCTGATGGCGCTGCTCGAGGCCCTCTCGGCCTTGCCTTGGGCGACGCTTTCGGTGCCCGCAGCGCCTTGGTGGGTGGGGGCGGTGGGCGTGGTGGGCGCGCTGCTCCTGGTGCTGCGCCTGCCGGTGCCGGTGCGCCTCATGGGCCTGCCGCTGCTCTTGCCCGTGCTGCTGTGGCCGGTCGCACGGCCGGCGCCCGGGCAGTTCGAACTGTTGGCCGCCGACATCGGGCAGGGCAATGCGGTGCTGGTGCGCACGGCTGGGCACACGCTGCTCTACGACAGCGGCCCGCGGTTCTCCAGCGAAAGCGATGCCGGCACACGCGTGCTGGTGCCGCTGCTGCGGGCGCTGGGCGAGCCGGTGGACATGGTGTTGCTCAGCCACCGCGACGCCGACCACACCGGCGGCGCGCGCGCCGTGCTGCGCATGCAGCCGCGGGCGACGCTGCTGAGTTCCATCGAGCCCGAGCATGAACTGCAGGCCGTGCGTCCGGCCACCCGCTGCGTCGCGGGCCAACGCTGGGTGTGGGACGGCGTGCGCTTCGAGGTGTTGCATCCCGTGCCCGAGGACTACGCCACCGCGCGCAAGACGAACGCCTTGAGCTGCGTGCTGCACGTCGACAACGGCGAAAACCGCGCGCTGCTGGTGGGCGACATCGAGGCCGCTCAGGAAGCGGCGGTGCTTGCGCGCGCCGGGCTGCGCATGCAGCCGCGGGCGACGCTGCTGAGTTCCATCGAGCCTGAGCATGAACTGCAGGCCGTGCGTCCGGCCACCCGCTGCGTCGCGGGCCAACGCTGGGTGTGGGACGGCGTGCGCTTCGAGGTGTTGCATCCCGTGCCCGAGGACTACGCCACCGCGCGCAAGACGAAC
>NZ_JAEMQB010000069.1:0-8521 GCF_022759015.1 Tibeticola sp.
CTCGGTGCGGGCTCAGCCCCACGTGGGGGACAAGGAACCTTGAGGCGGCCCGGCATTTCCTTGTGAGCCATGCGCCGACGAATATAGTCTTCAAGCCGTTGTTAGGCGCACCAGGGTGGCCCTACTTCGATGCAAGGATATGAATGACTGTTGAATCCAAAGGCCGCGACCTCTTCATCGTCGACAACAGCGTCTCCGGCTGGACGGGTCTGCGCTATCTCGAAGAATGGACCGGCATCGCGAAGGCGTTCGACATCGCCACTGGGTACTTCGAGATCGGCGCACTGCTCGCACTCGACGGCAAATGGCAGGCGCTGGACAAGATTCGCATCCTGTTGGGCGCGGAGATGACGCAGCGCACGCGTAAGGCGCTGCTCGACGTCGTGCGTGAACGGGCCGTTCTAGTTCTTGACGGCAGTATCGAGGCGACCAAGGACTCCAACCCGTTTCTCCATGGCGTGCCCGCGCTCCTCGAGGCGCTGCGCTTCGGCCAGATCGAGTGCCGGGTCTACGACAAGGACAAGTTCCACGCCAAGGCGTACATCACGCACGCGAAGCTGGAAGTGATCGGCTCACAGGCACTGGTCGGATCGAGCAACTTCACTCTGCCGGGCCTCACCAAGAACATCGAGCTCAACATCCAGGTTCAGAGCGCACGCGAGGTCGCACAGCTGCAAGAGTGGTTCGAGATTCACTGGAACGATGCCAGCGTTGTCACCGACGCCGTCATCACGACCATTGAGCGCCAAACCCATCTCTACACGCCGTTCGATGTCTACGCGAAGGCGCTTCAGGAGTACTTCCGCGGCCATGAGCTGACCTCGACCGAGTGGGACGAGACGCGCTCGCAGATGTTCCCGAAGATCGACCGCTATCAGAAGGAAGCCTACTGGGCGCTGATGAAGATCGCGCGCCAACACGGTGGCGCGTTCCTCTGCGATGGCGTCGGCCTCGGCAAGACCTTCGTCGGCCTGATGCTGATCGAGCGACTCGTGCTGCACGACGGCAAGCGCGTGGTGTTGTTCGCACCCAAGGCCACAAAGGAAGGCGTCTGGGAGCCGCACTTGCGTGATTGGCTGCCGCACATCGGTGGCGTTGGCGGTAACGCCGACTTCAGCAACCTCGCCGTCTTCAGTCACACCGACCTTGGTCGCGCCGGCGATTTCCCGGAACGCTTCCGCCGGATCGCCGAACTCGCCGACGTCGTGATCATTGATGAAGCCCACCACTTCCGAAACCCGGGGCGCCAGGGCAGTGCAGAAGAGGAGGTCGAGCCGTCGCGCTACCACCAGCTCTACGAGTTGCTCGACCAAGCGAAGCGGCCCAAGGCCCTCTTCATGCTCACCGCCACACCGATCAACAACCGGCTGAGCGACTTCCGGCACATGGCCGAGCTGTTCACGCGGCGCGTCGAGACCTACTTCGCCCGCACGCTGGGTGTGAACAATCTGCGCGCGCATTTCAACCAGATGGAAAAGGCCCTTCGGACTGCAGTCGGACAAGATTCGACCGATGTGGCCGAGCACATGACCGAGGCGCAACAGATTCTCGGCACGGACGAGATCTTCAAACAGCTCGTCGTGCAACGCAGCCGTGCCTACGCCCGCGAGAGCCAGATCCGCGAGACCGGCAAGGCCGCGGTCTTCCCGGAGCGCAAGGCGCCACAGGTCGCGGCGTACTCGATCCGCAAGACCTACGGCCGCCTGCTCGACATGTTCGAGAAAGCCTTCACTCGCAAGAGCCCACTATTCACCCTTCCCATGTATTGCCCGCTGGCCTGGTACAAGGGGTCGGACAAGAGCATCGATCCAATGGATGAGGGGCGACAGGAGCAGGTCGTCGGCCTCATCCGCACCAGCTTTCTGAAACGCTTCGAGAGCTCGGTCGTAGCCTTCGAGCTCTCATGCGAGCGCTTGCTGAAAAAGCTACTTGCCTTCCTCGAAGTACACAGCGAGACCGACCCGGAGAAGAAGCGCCTGGATCGTTGGAAGGCCCAGAACAGTGAGATTCTCAGCTACGCGGTTCAGCGTCATATGGGGTTCTGGGGCGAGGACGGCGACGAGTCCGAAGACGACGACATCGTGCCGCAGGAGCTGCTCGACGCTGTTGAGCGGCTTGACCGCAATGAGTACCGGGTCGAGGAGATGATGTCCGAGACCTTCCTCGACCTCGATCAGATCGTGCAGTTTCTCGACGAGGCTCGGAAGTTCGACCCGAAGCACGACGACAAGCTGCAGAAACTGATCCGGCTGCTCAAGACCAAGGAACTCGACGGCCAGAAGGTTCTCATCTTCACAGAATTCGCGGATACCGCTCGCTACCTCAAGGGGCAGCTCGACAAGGCCGGCATCGATGGCGTGTCCCAGGTGGACAGCGCCACCAAGCGCAATCGCGCCGACGTCATTCAGTGCTTCTCACCGTATTACAACGGCGCATCGTCGCCCGCGCTCGCCGAGAAGGGCCGCACCGAGATCCGCGTCCTCATCTCCACCGACGTCCTCTCCGAAGGCCTGAACCTCCAGGACGCCTCGCGGATGATCAACTACGACATCCACTGGAACCCGGTGCGCCTGATGCAGCGCATTGGTCGCGTGGACCGACGCATGAACCCCGAGGTCGAGAAGCGGCTCGTCGCCGACCATCCGGAGGTCGCCGCCTCCCGCGGCAAGGTGAGCTTCTGGAACTTCCTGCCTCCCGACGAGCTGAACGCGATCCTCACGCTCTACGCCAAGGTCACCCAGAAGACCCTGTTGATCTCGAAGACGCTGGGGATCGAAGGCAAGAAGCTGCTGACGCCCGAGGACGACTTCGACGCGATCAGGGAGTTCAACCACGCCTACGAGGGCACCAAGACCGCGGTCGAGGACATGCACCTCGAATACCAGGCCCTGCTGCAGACTGACCCCGCGTTAGAGGCGCGGCTCAAGGGCCTGCCTGGCGCCACGTTCAGCGGGCGCAAGCGGGTGGCCAAGTGCGTACGCGGCGTGTTCTTCTGCTACGCGCTCCCTGCGCTCGACAAGCAGAAGGATCCACCCGAGTTCACAGAGGACGCCGGCACCACGCGCTGGTACCTCTACGACCTCGACCGCGACGCCATCCTTGAGGAACCCGGCGAGATCGTCGCCAGCATCCGCTCCAAGCCCGAGACGCCGCGCAAATGCACGACCGAGGAGAAGACGCTCATCGAGCTGCGCGGCAAGATCGAGAAGCACATCAAGAATTCCTATCTCAAGCGGGTGGACGCGCCGGTCGGGGTCAAGCCGGCGCTCCGCTGCTGGATGGAACTGAACGAAGGCTAAGGACATGCCGAACGACCGCCGCGTAGGCGACTCATGAGCACGACACGCAAAGCCACCGTCAGCGTGAAAGGAACCGACATCACGGTTCTCGTTTACCGGGAGCAGGACTATATTTCGCTCACCGATATCGCGCGCCACAAGAACGCCGGGCTTACGGACGATCTGATCCGCAATTGGCTCCGCAACCGCAACACGATCGAGTTTCTCGGCATCTGGGAGAGCCTCAACAATCCCGGCTTTAAACCCGTCGAATTCGACGGGTTTAGAAAGAGCGCCGGCCTGAACAGCTTCGCCCTGACCCCTCGACAATGGATCGAAAAAACCGGCGCCGTCGGGATCCTGTCGAAGCCGGGCCGCTACGGCGGAACCTTTGCCCACAAGGACATCGCCTTCGAGTTCGCCACCTGGATTTCCGTCGAGTTCAAACTGTTCCTGATCAAGGAGTTCCAGCGGCTAAAGGAGGACGAGAACAGCCGCCTCTCGCTCGCCTGGAATCTCAACCGCACCCTCTCCAAGCTCAACTACCGCATTCATACGGATGCGATTCGGACCCACCTGATCCCTGCGGTCGTTACGCCCGCGCAGGCGGCCATTACGTATGCCACCGAGGCCGATCTTCTCAACGTCGCCCTGTTCGGCCAGACCGCGAAGCAGTGGCGGGATTCCAATCCCGGGCTCGACGGCAACATGCGCGAGCACGCCACCGTCGAACAATTGCTGGTGCTGGCCAACATCGAAGGTATGAATGCCGAACTCATCCACATGGGTCTTTCCCAAGGGGAGCGGCTCAATCGACTCAACCAGATCGCCATCCGCCAGATGCAGGTGTTGACAGGTGCTCAGGTCATCAGGCAACTCAAGGAGTGCTGATGCCGACCGATCACCGCGCCGCGCTGGCGGATATCAAGACATTCCCCCAGCTCATCGCCTATCTGCGCGACGAGATGGGCTGGCCGATTGCCGGCGATTCGTTCGAGGACGTGGACGATCTGTTCTACGACTTCACCGCCGACGAGCTCGGCATCGACCCGAAGACCGCCGCCAAGATCACCGAGATCAAGCGCCTGAAGCCGCTCTCGACGCGCCAGCCCTGGGGCATCTTTTTCGTCAAGTTCGAGCCGAAGAAGCTCCCGGTGGTGGCGCTGCGCCGCATCCTGAGCCAGGTGGCGCTCAAGAAGCGCGCCTCCGCCAACAGCGCCGACCGCACCGCCTGGGCTGCCGACGACCTGCTCTTCATCTCCAACTACGGCGAGGGCAGCGAGCGGCAGATCAGCTTTGCGCATTTTGCAAAGCCGCAGGACGGCCACGACTTGCCCACGCTCAAGGTGCTCGGCTGGGACAACCGCGACACGGCGTTGCATCTCGACGCCGTTGCGAAGGAGCTGACGCAGCATCTGGCCTGGCCGGACGACGACGCCGATCTCGAGGCCTGGCGCAAGGGCTGGCGCGGCGCCTTCACCCTGCGCCACGGCGAGGTCGTCACCACCTCGAAGGAACTCTCGATCCGCCTGGCCAAGCTGGCGGGCGACATCCGCGACCGGATCAAATCCGCGCTCGCCATCGAGACCGACCGCGGCCCGCTCACCAAGCTGATGAAGGCGTTCCAGACGGCGCTGGTCCATGACCTCGACGCCGATGGCTTCGCCGACATGTACGCGCAGACCATTGCCTACGGTCTGCTCTCGGCGCGCATCGCCGACCCGCACAAGAAGACGGTCGACGACTTCGCCGGCCACATGCGCACCAACCCGTTCCTGCGGGAGCTGATGGAGACCTTCCCAAAGGTCGGCGGGCGACGCGGCAAGGCGGGCGGGCCGGGTATCGACTTCGACGAGCTGGGCGTGAGCGAAGTCGTGCAGTTGCTCGACGACGCGAACATGGAAGCGGTCGTCCTCGACTTTGGCGACAAGAACCCGCAGGAAGACCCGGTCATCCACTTCTACGAGTTGTTCCTCAAGGAGTACGACGCCAAGAAGCGGATGCAGCGCGGCGTCTTCTACACCCCGCGACCGGTCGTCTCTTACATCGTGCGCTCGGTGGACGAGCTGCTGCGCACCGAGTTTGGCCTTGAAGATGGGCTGGCTGACACGACCACCTGGGGCGAGATGGTCAAGCGCCACAAGGACCTCAAGGTTCCCGAGGGCGCCTCGCCCGACCAGGCCTTCGTGCAGATCCTCGACCCCGCCACCGGCACCGGCACCTTCCTCGTTGAAGTCATCGACATCATTCACAAGACGATGGTCGCCAAGTGGAAGGCGCAGGGCCACGGCGAGACGAAGATCGCGGCGCTGTGGAACGAGCATGTGCCCAAGCACCTGCTTACGCGGCTACACGCCTACGAACTGATGATGGCGCCCTACGCCATTGCACACTTGAAGGTTGGGCTCAAGCTCTATGAGACGGGCTACCGGTTCGGCAGCGAGGAGCGGGCGCGTGTCTACCTGACGAATGCACTCGAACCGTCGAGCGACAGCAAGAAGCAGATGGAGTTTGCGGAGTGGCTCCCGGCGCTCGCGCGTGAGGCGCAGTCAGTCAACGAGGTCAAGCGGAAGCAGCGGTTCACCGTCGTCATCGGCAACCCGCCCTATTCGCTGCTCTCGGCAAATCTGGAGCCTCATCACCGGGCGTTGGTTGAAGACTACAAGTTCGTGAATGGAGAACGGATTCACGAGCGGGGCGCGTTGCAGATGGAGAAGAATCTGAACGATGACTACGTGAAATTCGTTCGGCTCACTCAACGGACGATTGAGCGCGCAGGCGTTGGCGTCTCCGGGCTAATCACAAATCACTCGTTCTTGGACAATCCGACGATGCGCGGCGTGAGGTGGAGCCTGCTGCGCTCCGCTTCGCGTATTTGGCTGAATGACCTGCACGGAAACTCGACAAAGCAGGAGCAACCGCCGGACGGCGGTGAGGACGTGAATGTCTTCCAAATTAAGCAAGGCGTAGCCATTGCCTTGAGTGTTCGGCTGCCGGGCGTACGCGATGCGTGCGAAGCAATGCATCATGAACTCTGGGGCACGCGGCAAAGCAAAGAGGCGTGGCTCGGCGCAAACAATGTCGGCAGTCACGAATGGCAATCGCTTGAACCAACGCCCGAGCACTTCCTTTTCGTCCCGCAAAGCAGTTCACTGAAATTCGAGTTTGAGGCGTGGCCAGGTCTTCCAGACGCGATGCCTGCTAACGGCGCGGGGTACATCACTGCGCGAGACAACCTTGTTGTCGACTTCGATCGGGATGCCCTTGTCGAGCGAGTGCGTGCGTTCAACGCTTCGCGGCAAGACGATGCTTCATTGCTCAAAGTTTTTGATGTTGCCGACAAGAAGGGTTGGGATGTCCAACGTGCGCGGGCGGAGCTGAAGCGCGTCGATATTCCGAACCGGGTAATCAGGACCAACTACCGGCCATTCGACTCCCGATGAATATTCTTCGATTCGACACTTGTATGGGGACGTTCGTGGCCGACAATGCAGCACGTCGTCGGGCATCCCAAGAATGTGACGTTGCTCGCGACGCGTATGACGAAAGACCAGTGGGATGTCTGGGTTGCGGGAACGGTCAGCTCGCACAAGGCGATGTCGGCCTACGACACCAACAGCGTTTTTCCACTTTACCTCGCCGACGACTTGGAGAGTTCGCAGAAGAGCCTCGCAAGCGAGCAACGGATCAATTTTTCCACCTCGGTTCTGAAATCGCTGGCGACTGTCTTGGGTCTCCAACCGACGGGGCCGCACAGCCTGCCCTCCGGCCTGACGCCCGAAGACATCTTCCACTACGCCTACGCGGTGTTCCACAGTCCCAGCTACCGGAGCCGCTACGCGGAGTTTCTGAAGATCGATTTCCCGCGCCTGCCGTTGACAGGGAACCTGGCGCTGTTCCGTGCGCTGGCCCGGCTCGGCGGCGAACTCAACGCCCTGCACCTCATGGAGTCACCCAAGCTCGACGACCCCCTCACTACCTACATCGGCCCGAAGACTCCAGCGGTCGGTCGAGTCGGCTGGGCGGACAACACCGTCTGGCTCGACGCCGCCGCGACGAAGAAGGGCCAGCCCGCCACTCCTGGCACCATCGGCTTTCGCGGCGTACCCGAGGCCGTGTGGAACTTCCACATCGGCGGCTACCAGGTCTGCGAGAAGTGGCTCAAAGACCGCAGGGGCCGCACGCTCTCCAAGGACGACATCGCCCACTACCAGAAGATCGTCGTCGCGCTCAACGAGACCATCCGTCTGATGCAGGAGATTGATGTAGTCATCGAGCAGACCGGCGGCTGGCCGGGGGCGTTCCAGGCCGGCGAGGCGCAGGCCGCGGCGCCCAAGGTCATCCCGTTCCGGCCGCGCATCGTGCAGCCGGGTCCGAAGGAGCGCTACGTCACCTGCGTGCCGCTCGTCCCGCTCAAGGTCGCCGCCGGCGCCTTCAGCGATCCCCAGCACATCGACGACGATGGCTTCGAGTGGGCCGCCGTCGAGACCAAGCGCCGCCTGCGCCCCGGCATGTTCGTGGCCCAGGTCGTCGGCAAGTCCATGGAGCCCGCCATCCCCGACGGTGCGTACTGCCTCTTCGCTGCGCCTGTCGAGGGCACGCGCCAGGGCAAGACGGTGCCGGTGCAACTGCGCGACGCCACCGACCCCGAGAGCGGCGAGCGCTACACCGTTAAGCGCTACGAGAGCGAGAAGGCGCAAGCGGGCGACACCTGGCGCCACGAGAAGATCACGCTGAAACCCGTCAACCCCGACTTCAAGCCGATCGTTCTCACCGGCGCGGATGAGGGGCAGCTGCAGGTGGTCGCGGAGTTCGTTGATGTGCTGGGCGGAGAGTCGTGATGCGAAAGCACGGAACTGCTGCGCTTTGCCGATGTCAGCCCACCCGCAGAAGCAGCGCTGCGAGAGGTGCGCCTAACAACAGCATGCAGCTGACGGCGCTCCACCCCGCCGCGGATGCTGAGCGTTCGAGGCGTCAACCTGATGCCTGATCCGTCCCGTCCCACCCATCCTGTCAAGAAAGGCTCACGATGAGCAACCCCGTCAGCATCAGCAACCGCGGCCCGGTGGCCGTGCTCCTCATGGACCGCCCGCCGGTGAACAGCCTGGGCTACGACCTGCGTGCCGGCATCGCCGATGCGCTGGACCGTGCCAACGCCGATGTCTCGGTGCAGATCATCGTGCTCACAGGCAGCGCCCGGGCGTTTTCAGCCGGCGCCGATATCACCGAGTTCGGTACGCCCA
>NZ_JAEMQB010000027.1:0-9033 GCF_022759015.1 Tibeticola sp.
CCTCGCCGCCACCGAGGGCGGGCACCTTGTCGCCGGTCATGAACAGCTGGGTATAGCCGAGCTTGTAGGTGATGGTGCTGGCGTCGGAGTAGGACACGGCCAGCGAGGACCCAACCGTGGTGGTGGCCATGGCGGCCGCGTCGCTCAGGTTGGGAGGAGGCATGCTGGCGAAGCTTGCGCCGGTCACGGTGGCGTCGCTGCCGCCGCCGCAGGCGGACAGGGCAAACGAGGACGTCAGTGGAAGCAGGGGCACACCGGCAAGCATGCGCAGCATGCTGCGGCGAGTCGGCGTCTGGGCGAGTTGGGCAGTTGTCATGAAGGCTCCAAAAAGAATCAGCGACACAGTGGCCGGAAAGCTGGCGGCCGGCTTGACGACCGGCCCGCTCAGACCGCGCATGGTTAGAGCAGACGATGAAACCCTCGTGAACTCTCGATGAAACATTTGTGACTCCTCCGATCAGGTTACTGGCTGCGGGGCCACAGCACCCACAGCCGCAGCGGCTGCTTGAGCCGGCCGGCGAGTTCACCGGCTTCTGCGCCCCAGCCGGCGAAATAGTCCGCGCGCACCGCGCCGACGATGGCGCTGCCGGTGTCCTGCGCCAGCACCAGCCGCGCGAGCTGCGTCTGCGGACCGCTCGAGGCCAGCCACACCGGCGTGCCGTAGGGAATGCTCTGCGGATCCACCGCAATCGAGCGGCCCGGCGTGAGCGCCACGCCTTGTGCCCCGCGCGGGCCGAAGGCCGCATCGAAGTCATCGAGCGGTTCTTCGCGGAAGAACACCACGCGCGGATTGGCCCACAGCATCTCCTGGACCCGCTGCGGGTTGCGCGCGACCCAGGCCTTGATGCCGGGCCAGCTCGCATCGCGCAGCTCGCCGCGATCGAGCAGCCAGCGGCCCACGCTTTGGTAGGGCTGTCCATTGGTGCCGGCAAAGGCCAGCCGCACCAGCCGCACGCGGCCGTCGGGTTCGGTCACGCGCAGCCGGCCCGAGCCCTGGATGTGCAGCATCAACGCGTCCACCGGGTCGGCCAGCCAGAGCAGTTCCCGCCCGCGCAGGGCCGCGCGCGCTTCGGGCAAGACGTCCATTTGCTCGCGCGTGTACCAAGGCCGGCTAGGCACCAGGCCCGCGGGCGGCGCGTAGAGCGGCACCCGAAAACCCTCACGCGGCAGGCGCGAGGCTTCGAACACGGGCTCGTAGTAGCTGGTGAGCAGGCCCTCGGCGCGGCCGTCGGGGGTTTCGACGCGGTAAGGCTGCAGCCGCGCGCGCATCCACGCGCGTTGCTCCTCGGCACTGCCGATGGCGAGCTGGCGCACCTCCGGACAGAGGGCCGCGAGCGCCGCGCCAGGCCGCTCGCAGCTGCGCACCCAGGCGTTCCAAGCCTCGTGCAGCGCGTCGTCGTCGAAGCCCGGCAACTCGCTCCAGCGCGCGGGCACCCAACGGCTCTTGCCGCGCTCGATCACGGGCGGCAGCGGCCCGCCGTCGTCGGGCAGCACAGCGGCTGGGGCAGGCGCACCGCTCGGGGCTGGAGGCGGCGCGCTCGCGCAGCCGGCCAGCAGCGTTCCTACAATCGCGGCCATTGCCCCCACCCGAAGCCCACACTGAAGAAGCCCCGAACCCATGCTGCTGCTGATGCTCGAAGCGCTCGGTGCGCTGCTCCTCCTCGTCTTCATCGTCTGGTGGACGATGTTTTCCGGCCGCGACCGGGGCGAACCCGCCGCGCGCGATGCCGCATCGCCCCCGAGCGAGCGCCAGAACGAGAAAAATGAATGAATTCGCCCCAATCCCCGCGTGATTGGGTCATGTGTTGCTCTCATTTTTGCAACTCACCGGTCATCGGTTCCTGTGCACGGGCGACCCGCAAGACCGAGGCCGGCCGCCGATGCGCGAGCGCGTCGAGCCGCTGGCGCGTCGCGCGCAGCGCCGGCAGTTCGAGTTCGGCCAGCACCACGGCTTCCCCTTCGGCCGCATCAGCCAGCACCCGGCCCCAGGCATCGACCACCCGGCTGTGGCCCCAGGTGTGGCGCCCGTTCTCGTGCCGGCCGCCTTGCGCGGCGGCAACCAGGCCGCAGAGGTTCTCGACCGCACGAGTGCGCGTGAGCAGGTCCCAATGCGCCTGCCCGGTGAGGGCGGTGAAGGCGCTCGGCGCGGTCAGCAAGGTGCATCCGGCTTCGGCGTAGGCGCGGTAGAGCTCGGGGAAGCGCAGGTCATAGCAAATGCTCAGCCCCACGCGCCAGGTGTGCCCGTCGCGCGAAGGCAGATCGAAGCACACCGCCTGCGCGCCCGCGTCGAGCGTGGCGGCTTCGTCGTAGCGACGCTCGCCATCGTCGAAACGGAACAGATGCAGCTTGTCATAGCGCGCGCGCACGTGGCCGCCCGGGTCGAACACCAGCGAGCTGTTGGTCGCGCGCCCTGCCTGCGCGGTTTGTACCGGCAGTGAGCCGCCGACGATCCAGAGCCCCAGCGTGCGCGCCGAGCGCTGCAAAAAATCCTGCATCGGCCCGCAGCCCCAAGGCTCGGCCACACCGAGCTTGTGCGCGTCGTCGCCGATGAAGCCGAAATACTCCGGAAGCACGGCGAGCTCTGCGCCGGCGGCGGCAGCCGCTTCGAGCAGCGCCTGAGCGCGCGCCAGGTTGTCGGCCACGCGCGGACCCGAGACCATCTGAATGGCGGCGATTTTCATGGTTGACGCTCCATAGCGGCTGCGGAGCTCGGCGAGGAGGCGGCCGAGGCGGCCGGGGCCGCAGCAGAAGCCGGAGCCGCCGGCCGCGCAGCGCCGTTGACCCGTTGCACCTGGGGGTCGCTCCAGGAGCCCACGATGCGAAATTCCTGCGTATTGGCCTTGATGAGCGGCTGGCGCACGAAGAGCTGCGCGAGCACCGTGCCCAAACCGATTGCCGGGTTGATGGCTGCGGCCACGAGCGAGGCCGTGCCCGCGTTGATTTCGGGCACCACCACGACCCGCAAATCCTGGGTTTCATGCACGATGTCGGCCCAGCCGTCCATGAGCACGGCGGCGTTGACGCCCTTCATCTGCAGGTTGTTGGTGCGCGCCATGCCGCGCTCGACCAGCACATCCCCGCGCACGAAATCAAAGGCAAAGCCCTCGCTGAACACATCGCGGAAGTCGAGGGTCAGCCGCCGCGGCAGCGCCTGCAGGCTGAGCACACCGAGCAGCTTCGCCGCCCCCGGATCGGCCTTGAGGAACTGACCGTTCTCGATGTCGATGTGCAGCGCTCCATCGAGGCTCGGCGGGTGCGGCGCATACGGCGAACCGTTCCACGCCAGCTTGCCCTGCAGCTTGCCACTGCCGCGGCGCACCACATCGGGCATGCCAAAGCGCGTGAGCAGCGCGCCAGCATCGCGCACGTCGAGGTCGAGGTCGAGCTCGGTGCGCCGGGGGCTGCGATCCGCTCCCGCCTGCGCCGCAGCCGCCCAGTTGCCGGTGGCTTTGAGCGTCGCCTCGGGCACCGAGAGCTGTAGCCGGTTGAGCCGCCATTCGCGCGGCTGCTGCGCGGTACCGCCCCGGTTGACCGCCTCGATTTCGAGGTGCCCGAGCCGCCGCGGCCCGAACTCGAAGTCTTCGGCCACGATGTCGAGCGCGGGCAAGGTTTGCGCCGTCTGCGGCTCGAACATCAGGTTCTCGACCTGCTGCGCTTCCTCGCGGGGGATCGCCAGCCGGGCCAGGCGTGCGTGCAACCGCGCGCCCCCAATCGCGCTCGGCTCGCGGTATTCGAGGTAGCCATTGAACTGACGCGCGGCCACGTTGAGACGCCAAACCGGCCCCTCACGCCGGCCGCCGGCAACCACCTGGTCAAAACGCCGCCCCGCAACATTCAACTCGTCGGCCCGCAGCGCCATCGAGGTCGGCAAATAGTCCTGCCACGACGGCAAGGCGGCTGCGACCCCGGTCGCCTCACCCGCTCTGGCCGACCCCGCACCGCTCGCCGCGCCCGTCCAGAGCGCCTCCCACGCACCCACATCGAGCCGCGCGAGGGCGATGTTGGCGAGCACGCCCGACTCAGGCAAAGGCGCGCTCTCCCCCGGCCGCAAACCCACCGCGATGCGGCCGCGCAGCACGCGCGGCGAGGCCGCCTCGAGCGTGCGCAGATACGTCACCGCAACCCGGTCCCCGAGCTCGAACTGCAGCCGCTGCACGGGGGGCTGCGCCGCCGCATCTTCGAGCACGTTCTCGAGCCGCAGCGGCAGCGCCAGCGCGGCGGGTTTGCCCAAGGGCTCGGGACCGTCGATCGCCAGGCCCTCGAGCGTGCTGTTCACGCGCCACTGCGGCACCGCCACCGCCGTGCCACCGACATCGACGCTGGCGGTGTAAGCCGCCGTCCCGCGCAGGCGGCGCAACACGGGTTGCAATTCGGCCAACTCACGGGCGCGCTGCAATCCGTCGGCGCTCAACACGCCTTGCACGCGCAGCGCCAAGGGCCCGATGCCACCTCCGGGGCGCGGCCGTGCACCGCCCTCGATGCGGGCGTCTCCACCGTAGATCCGGCCTTGAACGCCCGAGAGCGTGACGCTGCTCTCGGTAAACGCCACCCGTCCGCGCAGACGCTCGAGCAGCGGCACTTCGGGCGCCCAACGTAAGTCATTGCCGTCGAGCGCGAAGCTGCCCTGCACCCGGGTCTCCTGCGCCTGGTGGATCGGCACCTTGAGCTGAATCTGCCCCCGCAGGTTTCCCTTGATCTCGGTGCCCGCGAAGAGTTCATGCGTCACCCGGTGCAGGGCACTTTGGCGAACGAGGTCGACCATGGCGCCACCCGGCCCCTGGATCGCAAACGAAACCTCGACCGTCGGGTCGTGGCTGAAGTCGGGCAAGCGTGCCTGCAAATCCCCAAGCTCCAGCCCGGGTGCGCCCTGTACGCCCGAGCGCGCCGAGGTCAGCCGCATGCCGTTGCGCTCGAAGGTCAAATCGCCCGAGAGCTTCTCGAGCACGGGCCAGGGCGCGAGGCCGTTCGCCGCCGCCGGGCCGCCCTCGGGCGCCGGAACGAACGCAAAGGTGGCGTCGCGCAGCTTGCCTGAGAAGCGGAACTCGCCGCTCTTACCGTCGGCATAGGGCAGGCGCCGCAAATCACCGCGCACGCGCACCGAGACATCGCGCAACTCGGCCTGACGGATCGCATCGCGCACGTAATGCCGCACCTGCTGCGGCAAATGCAGCGGCAGATATCGATACACCCGCGCGCCGTTGGCACGCGCCACCGTGCCGCTCAAGTCCAGCGTTCCAGGCCCGTGCGCGCCCCCCGACGGCGCCGCCCAACTGCCGCCCACGCGCCCTTCCAGGTCCGCGTTGGCCCAATCGATGTCGAAGCGCGGCACCTCCAGCGTCGAGCCCTTGAGCGTCCAACGGGCACGCGCGTCGATGCGGTCCAAGCCCAGCTCGGGCTCTTCGAACACGCGCGGCAGCGTCAGCGTCGCGGTCGTGTCGCTGTGTACGCGCACCGAGCCGCCGCGCGCATTCGCGTCCAGCTCCAGATCCAGCCCTGAGAAGCACAGCGCCGCGACGGGAGCTCCAGACTCCGACGCCGTGTGCGCAGACGTTTCCCCGGCGCCGACCGGGCGGTTGCATGCGAGGCCCAGGCCACGCCCCCGCAGCGACACGTCATACCGGCTCGGCTCGGCCAAGCTGCCCTCCCAGCGCGCCTGCACGCGCTCGATGAAGCCGCGCGGGGCATAGATCTCAAGCGCGGCGCGCGCGTCGGCGTCGAGCGGCAGGCTGTCGGCGATTCGGGCCAGTGCTTCGAGGTCGATGCGCTCGCCGCGCACTTCGCCCACGGCAGGCAGGCGTCCCTCGGCCGCCGTGTGCATGGCGTAGAGGTCGCCGCCCGGCCAGCGGCGCCCGTCGCCCGCCTCGAATTGCAGGCCCTTCGTGTACACCTCGAAGCCGCCGGCGAGGCGTCGGGCGCCGACCCGACCCGACAAGGCGTCGAGCTCGAGCGGTCGCAGTTCGGGCTGCAGCGTCAGCGACACGCGCTCGAGCGCCAAGTCGGCCGTGGCGCCCACCGCGTCGCCGTGTGTCACGTCGATCCAGACCCGGGCCGAACCTTCGCCGCTCTTCCAGTGTCCGGCCCCCAGGCTCGCCAACAGCGCCTGCGCCGGCTCGAGCCGCAAGTGCCCAAAATCGCCATAGATCTGGCCGGACCAGCCCTGCAGACGCCCCGCATGGCGATCGAGCAGTCCGCGGCGGAACTGGCCGCGCAGCGACCAGCGGCTGCCCCAGCCTTCGGGCGGCGTCGCATCGAGCCGCAGCGCGTGGCTGCGCGGCCCGTTGCGCATGAGGAAATCGACCGCGCTCAGCGTCAGCGGCTCCGCACCCAGGCGTTCGTCCGCGTAGTGCAGCGTCGCGCCGCGAATCACGAACTCGGGCAGCGAGAAAAACCAATCCGCCGCCGCGTCACTCCCCCCGCCGGCGTTGAGCATCCAGTCTCCGATGCGCCAGCGGCCATCGGGCGTGCGCCGCACGGTGAGCTCGGGGCCGTCGAGCACCAGCTGATCGAAATGCCCGCGCAGGAGGCCTTGCGGCGTCAGCGTCGCCAGCACCCGCGCCAAGCGCAAGGCCGGCTCGCCCTGCGCGTCGAGCAGCGCCACATCGTCGATCGTGAAGGAGGGCACCCACGCGCCGCGCTGCGCCTCGATGCGCCCGATGCGCACCGTGACCCCGAGCGTGCGACTGGCATAGCGTTCGAGCTGCGGACGCCAATCGTCGATTCTCGGCACAATCCACCCCTGCAGCGCGGCCCAGACGACGGCCAAAGCCACAACGCCAGCCCCGAGCGTCCACACGACGACCTGAAGCGCCCGACGAACCAGGCGCATCAGGGTGGGGGAAGTCGGGGGGGCGGTCTCGTTCATCGGCGGTGCAGTCCTCGACCAATTATGACCAGCCCCATCGACCGCAGTTCCCCATGCACGGAGCCCGTGACCGCACTCGCTCCCCCTTGGGCGCCCTATTCGCGCTTTTACCAACGCATCGCGCGGCGCTACGCCGATGAGCGCAGCCTTCTGCCCGAGGGCGCGCCCGACCGTGCGGCCCTGGATGCAGCCTACGCGGCTCTGAGCCAGCGGGGCCTCGCGCTCGATGCCGCGCTGCGCGTCGTGCGCCAGCTGGTGTTGCAGCGCCTGATCGAACTCGACTGCGACGCGCAGGCGCCGCTCGAGGCCGTCACCTCGACGATGACGACCCTCGCCGAGTGGGCACTCGACCTCGCCTGCCAAAAGGCAATGGAGGAACTCGACGCCCGGCATGGCGCGCCGCGCAAGCCCGACGGCACGCGCAGCCGCGTCTGGATCATCGGCATGGGCAAGCTCGGCGCGCGCGAGCTCAACGTGTCGAGCGACATCGACCTGATCTACGTGTATGAAAGCGACGGCGAAACCGAGGGCCTGCCCGACGGTCGGGGGCGCATCTCCAACCAGGAATATTTCGCCCGGCTCGTGCGCCGTGTGCAATCGCTGATTGGCGACAACACCGAGCACGGCTTCGTCTTCCGCGTCGATTTGGCGCTGCGACCCAATGGAAACTCGGGGCCGGTCGCGCTGTCGCTCGATGCGCTCGAAGAGTATTTCTTCGTTCAAGGCCGCGAGTGGGAGCGTTTCGCCTGGCTCAAGAGCCGCGCGGTCGCCCCGAGCGATGCGCTCGGCCCGCCAGCGCTCGCCCTGCGCTCGCTGGTCCAGCCCTTCGTGTTCCGGCGCTACCTCGACTACGCGGTGTTCGAAAGCCTGCGCGCGCTGCACCGCCAAATTCGCGAGCACGCCGCCCGCCGCAGCGCCGGGCGGCCCGGCCGCGCCAACGACGTCAAGCTCTCGCGCGGAGGCATCCGGGAAATCGAGTTCATCGTGCAGTTGTTGCAGGTCGTGCGGGGCGGTCAATTCCCCGAGCTGCGCACCCGGCCGACCCTCGCTGCGCTCAAGCGGCTGGCGCGCGCCGGCCTCATGCCCGCCGAAACCGCCGAGGGGCTGGCCCAGGCCTACCGCTTCCTGCGGCGGGTCGAACACCGCATCCAGTACCTCGACGACCAGCAAACCCATGTGCTGCCCAGCGATGACGCCGACCTCGGGTGGATCGCGCGCACCCTGGGCTACGACGGACTCTGCCCGTTCCTCGCCGAGCTCGACCGCCACCGCGAGTTCGTCTCCGCCGAATTCGACCGCCTGCTCGGCGGCGGCGCCAGCCCCTGCCCCGGCTGCAACGGGCGCAACTCGGCCCAAGAGCCCGCCGCACCGGCGGCCGATTGGGACGCGCTGCTGCCGCAACTCAGTCCCGGCCTGCGCGAGCGCGTCACCCCGTGGCGCGACCAGCCCCGTGTGCAGGCCCTGCGTGACGAAGCCCAACGCCGGCTGATCCGGCTGCTGCAGCGCACCCAACAATGGCTCGACGAGGGGCGCATCCGCGAAGAAGGTGCATTGCGCCTGGTCGACTGGATGGAAACCCTGCTGCGCCGCGAGAGCTACCTCGCGCTGCTGATCGAGCGGCCTTCCGTCCACGAGCGGCTGCTGCGCCTGCTCGGTGCAGCGCGCTGGCCTGCGCGCTACCTCATGCAACACCCGGGCGTGATCGACGAGCTGGCCAGCGACGCCTTGTTCGAGGAACGCTTCGACCCCGTCGCGTTCGAGCGCGACCTCGAGACCCGCGCCCAGGCGCTCGCGCGAACCGGTGAAGACGACGAAGAGGCCCTGCTCGATGCGCTGCGCCGCGCCCACCATGCCGAGGTGTTCCGCACGCTCGCGCGCGACCTCGAAGGCGTCATCACGGTCGAGCAGGTCGCCGACGACCTCAGCGCGCTGGCCGACTCGGTGCTCGCCCTCACCGCGCGCTGGTGCTGGCAGCGCCTGCGGCAGCGCCATCGGGACGCGCCGCAGTTCGCCATCATTGGCTACGGCAAGCTCGGCGGAAAAGCACTGGGCTACGGGAGCGACCTCGACATCGTTTTCGTCTACGAGGACGAAGAGCCGCGTGCCGGCGAAATTTACGCCGCCTTCGTTCGGCGCCTGATCACCTGGCTCACGCTCAAGACGGGCGAAGG
>NZ_JAEMQB010000048.1:0-4173 GCF_022759015.1 Tibeticola sp.
GCGCACCCGTTCAAGCCGCCCTCGGGTGCGGGGGCGGCGTTGCAAATCCTCGCCATGGCGCCCGCCATGGCTGTGGTTTGCGTCTTGCCCGCGCGCCCGATGACGGCCCGCCCGGGGGCGCTCAACTGCCGGATTTAGGATGAAAGGCCCTGCCGGGTATGGACGCAGGCAGCAGCCTCATGACGGTCGCACCGCCTTGACGCCGTTGAACGCCATGCGAAAAGTCAGGGATATTCAACAGGTGTCACGGTCATGTCACAAAAGTTTCGAAAAATGAGGCCGCGCATGCAAGCTCACGCCATGTGATGGCCTGCGTGGAACCTTGTTATGGCATCAAACAGCGAGCCTTCTTTCACGGCCGCAGACCCGGACAATGAAATGCTCGACCGGCTTTTGGCGGTCATCCAGCAGCGGACGCTGACGGCGGTCTTCCAGCCCATCATTTCCATGGGTAGCGGCGAGATTTTTGGTTATGAGGGCTTGATCCGCGGACCCTCCGACAGTCCCTTGCACGCGCCCGCGAGCCTGTTCGGAGTCGCGGCGAAGAATGGGCTGAACGTCGAGGTGGAACTCTTGTGCCGCGAGGTGGTGCTGGAGAGATTCATGGCACTCCAGTTGCCGGGCAAGCTGTTCCTGAACGTGAGCCCGGACGCCCTCGTGCAGCCCAACAGCAAGTATGGCGAGACCATACGCTACATCCAACGCCTGGGCATCAACCCCGATCGGGTCGTGATCGAACTGACGGAAAACCAGGCGACCCAGGACTACAAGCTGCTGCGCGAGGCGGTGATGCACTACCGCGCCATGGGCTTTCGCATTGCCATCGACGACCTGGGCGAGGGTTTTTCCAGCCTGCGTCTCTGGTCGGAGCTTCGCCCGGAGTACGTCAAGATCGACATGCACTTCGTCCAGGGCATCAACCAGGATCCGGTCAAGTTGCAATTCGTGCGGTCGATCCAACGGATCGCGGAGGAATCGGGCTCGCGAGTCATCGCCGAGGGCATCGAGACCCAGGCCGAACTGCTGCTGATCAAGGACCTGGGCATCGCTTACGGGCAGGGCTATCACATCGCCCGACCCAACGCGAACCCGGCCCTCGCCCTACCGGCGCAGGTCGCCGATGCCCTCGGCCGCGGCAGTGTCTCGGTCTATCCCCACGGCGGGTTGATGGGCCAAAAGACCGTCTCCGCGATGAAGTTGCTGCGGGCGGTTCCGGCGGTGACGCCCGAAACCCACAACGAGACCGTCTTTGACATGTTCGTGGCGGACCCCGACTTGCTGAGCATTCCCGTGGTGAAGAACGCCATTCCTGTGGGTCTGATCAACCGCTACACCCTGATCGACCGCTTTGCCCGCGTGTACTTCCGTGAACTGCATGGCAAGCGGCCCTGCTCGAAGTTCATGGACGCCTCGCCCCTGGTGGTGGACAAGAACATCAGCATTCAGGAACTCTCCAACATGGTCGTGCAGGCCGACCGTCACCACTTGCTCAACGGCTTCATCATTACGGACGGCGGGGCGTACCTGGGGATGGGCACGGGCCACGACCTGATGCGGGAGATCACGCAGATGCAGATCGACGCCGCTCGCTATGCGAATCCCCTGACCCTGCTGCCGGGCAACGTGCCGATCAACGAGCACATCGACCGCCTGATCGATCGTGGCGTGCCATTCTGTGCCTGCTACTGCGACCTGGACCATTTCAAGCCGTTCAACGACGTTTATGGCTACCGTAAAGGTGACGACATGATCCAGTTGACGGGTAGGGTCCTCGCGCAGGCCTGCGATCCGAACCGGGATTTCATCGGCCACATCGGCGGCGACGATTTCGTCATTCTGTTCCAAAGCCAGGACTGGGAAGCACGCTGCCGCGCCGCCCTGGACGCCTTCAGCGCGGAGGTCGAAGCTTTCTTCACGGCCGAGGATCGGGAACGCGGTGGCTACGTGACCGAAGACCGCCTGGGCCGGGTCGTGTTCCATCCGCTGACCTGCTTGTCCATCGGCGCGGTGAAGGTCGAGCCGGGGCAGTACAAATCCCACCACGAGATCGCGGCCGCGGCGGCCGACGCGAAGAAGCAGGCCAAGCGCATGGCGGGAAACAGCCTGTTCGTGGAACGCCGCTCCCCG
This sequence comes from Tibeticola sp., assembly GCF_022759015.1. Taxonomy (NCBI): domain Bacteria; kingdom Pseudomonadati; phylum Pseudomonadota; class Betaproteobacteria; order Burkholderiales; family Comamonadaceae; genus Tibeticola; species Tibeticola sp. Next base: position 2,128 of record NZ_JAEMQB010000048.1, read on the forward strand.
GGCGGGAAGGACCAGGCGCTGGCTTTGATCGACAAACCCGGCGCCGCCAGTTTGTCGGAAGGCGAGCCCGACCCGCCTCTCAGCCAAGCTCACGCATAACTCACCCACTCCGCGTCCGCACCGTCGAGATGCGGCAAGGTGTTCCAGGTCAACAGGCGGTGGTGGCGGGCGTTGAAGGTGAACTCGCTCACGGCGGTGTTGCGCAGGCGCATGTTGAGTTCGATCATGGTCTCGGCCGGGGCAGAGAGCACCAGTGTGGCCGCGGTGGCAATGGGGCCGCCGCTCGACACGATGAGCACGTTGCCGCTGTGCGTCGTGCGCACGTCCTCGAGCACTGCACGCACGCGCGCCGCGAACGCGTTCCAGCTCGGCATGCCTTCGGGGTCGATGACGCCGGCCATCCACTGCGCGAGCGCGTCGCGCAGCAGCCGGAAGTGCTGTCGGTAGCCTTCGGGCGTGCCGGGTGGCGGCAGGTCTTGCGGCGGCAGCGCGCGGATGAGCGCGTGGCTGTCGTATTCGTCGAGGCCCGGGTGTGGCTGCGGAATGGGCGCGGCCTCCCCCCAGCCCGCTCCGTTGGCCATGCCTTCCCAGGTTTGTGCGTGCCGTCGCAGGGTGCCGGTGAGCACCGCATCGAAGCGCAGCCCGCGGCTCGCGAAATAGGCCCCAAGGCGTTGGCTTTGCCGCTGCCCGAGCGGGCTCAGCCGGTCGTAATCATCGGCACCGAAAGACGCCTGGCCGTGGCGCACGAGGTAGAGCGTTCCCATGGCGGCGATGGTGGCGCAGCGCGGCGGGGGCGCTTGTCTCGCCGGTGACGGGCTGCGGCGGGTCGGCCCGCGGCCGGCTCAACCCCACTGTTCGCCCGCGATGCAGGTGACGCTGTGGCCGCCCACCCAGACCTGACCGCTGGCGTCGCGCTCGAGGTGCACGCGGCCGGCGCGGCCCAAGGCGGCGCCCTGCTCGGCCACGTAGGCCGCCGGCATGCGTCCGGTGTCGATCAGCCACTGCGCGAGGCTGGCGTTGAGGCTGCCGGTCACGGGGTCCTCAGGCACGCCGATGGGCGCGGCGAACGCGCGCACGATGAGCTCAGGCTCGGGCTCGGTGCGATGAATGGCAGGGCGCTGGCCGGCGCTGGCGGGCGCGGCAAAGGCGCGCGCCTCGCGGCTCGAGCGTGCTATCAAGGCAATAGCATCATCAGGCCGATTCACACCGGCGACCCCAACGTTGAACCCAATTTTGGCCAGCGCCGTGTGGTCGGGCTGCAGCGCATGGACCGTCTCGGGCCCGTCCAGCAGCAGGGCCAGCCAGACCGGGCCGTTGTCGAGCATTTGGCTCGCCAGGATCTGCACGGGGGCCAGCCCCAGCGCGGCCCGCACGGGCTCGATTTCGTCGGCCGTCGCGTCACGGCGTTGCAGCGGGGGTGCCGCAAACGCCAGCAAACGGCCTTGGCGGCGGATGCGCACCAGGCCCACGCCGCATTCCTGCACGACAGCCGCTGCGCTCTGCGGCTGGCCGCCGGCCTCCAGCCAGGCATGGCAGGTGCCCAGCGTCGGGTGGCCCGCAAACGGCAACTCGCCGCCCGGCGTGTAGATGCGCACACGGTAATCGGCGCCCGCGGCGCGCGCGGCGGCGCTGGGCGGCAGAACGAAGGTGGTTTCGGACAGATTCGTCCAGCGCGCAAAGCGCTGCATCGCCTGCGCGTCGAGCCCTTCCCCGTCGAGCACGACGGCGACCGGGTTGCCGAAGTAAGGCGTCTTGGTGAAGACGTCGACTTGACGGAAGGGGCGGCCGCGGGGTGTGGGGCTGGGCGGGTTCATGGGCAACGGGGGTGATTTTGGGGTCAGGAGCTGTGCGCGGCCGTCAACCGCTGGCGTCGAGTGCGGCGGCAGCCGGCGCGTCCGGGCTTTGTACCCGGGCGAAGCGGACCACGTTGGCCAGCGCGGCAATGCCGCGGTCGATCTGCTCGACGCTGGCGGTGACGAAGGACAAGCGCAGCGTGCGCGCATCGGGCGCTTCGGCGAAGAAGGCGGCGCCGGGCACATAGGCCAC
>NZ_JAEMQB010000182.1:0-9474 GCF_022759015.1 Tibeticola sp.
ATCAGTGAAGTCGGATTTCTGAATACCGGATCCTCGAATAAAGGTTCCAATCTCGCCCAACGGCTTCCAAGCCACATCCACCCCGACTACTAGCCTCTCCAAAAAGTTCTCGTGGCTCATGCCTGCCCTCTCTGCAATTCCCGTTCGATCCGCTCGATGCTGGGTAGGTGGATGCGGCCTTTGAGTTCGGCCAGCCAATCGGCGTAGCCTTCGGGCGTGGACATGAGGGCAACAGGCGTGTCGGTCATTTCGCGCCTCCTTCGTCGTCCTCGCCTTCAATCTCCGCCACGATGGCGTCGATGGCGCGGCGCAGTTCGTCGATGCGCGCTACCGTGCGCTTGATCTCGGCGTTGAGCTGCACGATGTCTACCACCTCGCGGGTGTCCTTGGCCTCCACATAGCTGCTGACCGACAGGTTGTAGTCGTTGGCGCGGATGCGCTCCAGCGGCACGGATTGGGCAAAGTGCGGCACGTCGGCCTTGCTGTCGAACACGGCCATGATCTGCTCGATATGTTCATCGAGCAGCACGTTGTTGTTGGTTTCTTTCTTGAACAGGCCGCTCGCGTCGATGAACTGGGTGCGGGTGTCCGGCTTGTGTTTGGACAGCACCAGAATGTTCACCGCGATGGTGGTGCCGTAAAACAAATTGGGCGCGAGCGCGATGACGGTTTCCACATAGTTGTGGTCCACCAGGTATTGGCGGATTTTTTGCTCCGCCCCGCCGCGGTAGAAGATGCCGGGAAAACAGACGATGGCCGCGCGCCCCTTGGCCGAGAGGTAGTGCAGCGCGTGCAGCACAAAGGCGAAGTCGGCCTTGGATTTGGGCGCGAGCACGCCTGCCGGGGCGAAGCGCTCGTCGTTGATCAGCGTGGGGTCGTCACTGCCCACCCACTTCACCGAATACGGCGGGTTGGAGACGATGGCGTCGAAGGGTTTTTCGTCGGCAAAGTGCGGCTCCAGCAAGGTGTTGCCAAGCTGGATGTTGAATTTGGCGTAGTTGACGTTGTGCAGGAACATATTCATCCGCGCCAGGTTGTAGGTGGTGTGGTTGATTTCCTGCCCGTAATAGCCGTCTTCGATCCGGTCCTCGTCGAACTGCTTTTTGGCTTGCAGCAACAGCGAGCCGGAGCCGCAGGCCGGGTCGTAGATTTTGTTGACGCTCGTCTGCCCGTGCAGCGCCAAGCGCGCGATCAGCTTGGAGACATGCTGCGGGGTGAAGAACTCGCCGCCCGATTTGCCCGCATTGGCGGCGTAGTTGGAGATGAGGAATTCATAGGCATCGCCGAACAGGTCGATGTGCGCAGCGTCGAAGGGGCCAAAGTCGAGCTCGGCCACGCCCTTGAGCACGGCGGCCAGGCGGGCGTTCTTGTCTTTGACGGTGTTGCCCAGGCGGTTGCTGGTGGTGTCGAAGTCGGCAAACAGGCCCTTGATGTCCTGCTCGGACGGGTAGCCGCTGGCCGAGGCTTCGATGCTGGCAAAGATGGCGGCGAGATCGGTGTTGAGGCTTTCGTTGCTGCCGGCCTTGGCCACGACATTGGCGAACAGCTGGCTGGGGTAGATGAAATACCCCTTGGTCTTGATGGCGTCGTCCTTGATTTTCGGCGTGATGACGCTGTCGTCCAGCTCGGCATAGCGGAGGCTGTCGTCCCCGGCTTCCATATAGGCGGTAAAGTTTTCGCTGATGAAGCGGTAGAACAGAGCGCCCAGCACGTACTGCTTGAAGTCCCAGCCGTCCACCGCACCACGGACATCGTTGGCGATTTGCCAGATGCGGCGTTGCAGTTCGGCACGTTGTTGAATGCTGGTCATGAAGGGTTCCCTGTGGTTTTTTTGGGATCGGTTCGGGGACTGAACGGGCTGATTGCACACGGCGCGACGGCGCCGGGTGGGGCGAAGCCACATTTTGGCGTACGAAGTCAGGCGCGCAGCAGCGCGGGACTGCGGCGGGCAGGCACACCAAGGCCGCTCGGGGGCGGGGACAATCAGCGGATGGGGCGTTTCGACGCGACGGTTCAAAGGAGTCGCCCGAGGCGGGCGCGAACCGGGAAGCAAGGCTGGCGGAGACGGTGAGATTCGAACTCACGGACGGTTGCCCGTCGGCGGTTTTCAAGACCGCTGGATTAAACCACTCTCCCACGTCTCCGAAGGCTCGCATTCTACCGAGGCCGCGCTATGCTCGGGCCCGGTATCCGCATGGAGCACGGCGATGGATGAGGCACGGGACGCGAAGGATTTCGGGGTGGTCTGGACCACCTTGCCCGACGAGGCGCAAGCACACGCTTTGGCGCGCGCGATCGTCGAGGCCGGGCTTGGGGCTTGCGTGCAGAGGCAGGCGGTGCGCAGCACCTATCTTTGGCAGGGGGCGCTGTGCGACGAGGCCGAGTGGCTGCTGAGCATCAAGACCGTGCGCGCCAATTTCGAGCCGCTGGCGCGCTTCATCCGCGACCACCACCCCTACACGGTGCCGGAAATCGTGATGCTGCCCTGGGCGGCCAGCACGCCCGATTACGCGCAGTGGGTGCTCGAGACAACGCGGCGCGCGGAGCTGCCCGCAGCGAATGCGGGCAGCGGCGGGGCAAGCCATGACTCCTAAAACAGGAGCGGCAGAGCGGGAATTGACGCTGGCGTTCGGCTGAAAACTTCAAAAATGCTCTGGCTGGGGCCGACCGCGGGCATTCGGCACCAGAGCCCTCAATGCCCCTGCGAACCGCGGTGTGCCCAGGCGGTGGTGCGCTTTTCGATGACGGCGAAGAGTTCATACATCGCCATCGCCATCACGCCGACGACGAGCAGGCCGGCGAAGGCCAGGCCCATTTGCATCGCCGAGCCGGCGGAGATCAGCAGGTAGCCGATGCCTTCGTTGGCGGCGGTCATTTCCGACACCGTGGTGCCGACGAAGGCCAGGGTGATCGCCACCTTGAGCGAGCCGTAAAAGTACGGCATCGAGCGCGGCAGGCCGACCTTCATCAGCACATCCCAGCGTCGCGCGCCCAGAACCCGCAGCACGTCTTCCAGTTCGGGCTCGAGCGTGGCAAGCCCGGTGGCGATGTTGACCATGATGGGAAAGAAGCTGATGAGAAAGGCGGTCAGCACTGCGGGCCCCACGCCGATGCCGAACCACACCACCAGGATCGGCACGAACGCCGCCTTGGGCAGCGCGTTGAAGCCGGTCATGAGCGGGTAGACCGCCGCATACGCCAGCCGCGAGCTGCCCAGCAAAAAGCCCAGCAGCACCCCCACCACGATAGCGATGCCAAAGCCGGCCATCGTCACCCAGAAGGTGCGCCAGGCGTGGCCGGCGATGATGGTTTTGAACTCCCAGAACTGGTTCCAGATGCGCGCCGGGCTCGGGAACACGAATTCGGACACGTCGAACACCGTGCACACCGCTTGCCACAGCGCGACCAGCGCCACCAGCAGCAGCCAAGGCGCCCAGCGTTCGAGGGGTTTGGCGTTCATCGGTCGGGGTTCCTCATTGGGGCAGGGCGGGTGCGTCGGGGCGGCGCAGGGCGCCGATGTGGCCGCGCAGCTCGTGCACGATGTCGGTGAAGGCGGTGCTGTAGGTGGTTTCGAGGTCGCGCGGGCGCGGCAGGTCGATCTCGCGGCGCACCACGAAGCGGCCGGGGCTCTTGCTCATGACGTAGACGGTGTCGGCAAGAAAGACCGACTCGCGCAGGTCGTGCGTGACGAGAATCACGTTGAAGCGCTGCTCCGTCCAGAGGTCGCGCAGGATGCACCAGAGTTCTTCGCGGGTGAACGCGTCGAGCGCGCCGAAGGGCTCGTCGAGCAGCAGCATCTTGGGCTCGTGGATGAGCGCGCGGCAGATGCTCGCGCGCTGCTGCATGCCGCCCGAGAGCTGCCAGGGGAATTTGTCCTCGTAACCGGCGAGCCCCACCTTTTGCAGCAGCGCGCGTGCGCGGGCTTCGTATTCGGGCCGCCGTGCCTTGAACTGGCTGCGGTGCGGTTCCACGATTTCGAGCGGCAGCAGGACGTTGTCCACCGTCGTGCGCCAAGGCAGCAGCGAGGGTGCCTGAAACGCCATGCCCGAGATCTTCAGCGGCCCGGTGACCGGCGCGCCGTCGATGCGGATGCTGCCGCGCGACGGGCGCTTGAGGCCCGTGGCGAGCTTCATGAAGGTCGACTTGCCGCAGCCCGAGGGCCCGACGATGGCGATGAATTCGCCGCGGCGCACCGTGAGGTCGATGGACTCCACCGCGAACTGGTTTTGCGCGAGCAGTTCGTCGTTGTAGGCCAGCCAGACGTCGCGGAACTCGACGAAAGGCTCGGCGTGGAGCTTGGCGTGCGGATCGGCGGCGCTCATGGCGGGCGTCAGCGGCTCAGGCGGGCTCACTTGCGCGCGGGCGGCAGCACGTTGAGTTCGGCGGCGCTGGGCAGAAAGCTCGGATTCCAGACCGCGTCGGGGTTCACGCGGGTCTTGGTGTTGAACGCATCCGACACCTGAGACGCCATCAAGGCCAGGCGCGAGGGCACCACGCGGCCAAAGCCCTCGGCGCGCGCGTCGGGGCTGGCGATCACGCTGTCGATGGCCAGGCGCAGGCGGCGTTTTTCCAGCTCCACGTTGATGATGCCGTCGCGCTGCTTGACGTATTCGATCGCGGCGTCGGGGTTGGCCATGACCTCTTTGGCGCCGCGGGCAAAGGCCTTCAGGAAGGCGCGCACGGCCTCGGGGTGCTCCTTGATCATCTTCGGCGTGGCGATGATGGCGTTGCCGTAGAGCTTCACGCCGTAGTCGGCGTAGGGGAACAGCACCACGTCCGACGCTTGGGCGCCGCGCGCTTCGAGGTTGAGCAGCGAGGTGAACGAAAAGCCCGTGATCGCGTCCACGTCACCGCGCACCAGCATGGTTTCGCGCAGCGGCGGGTCCATCGACACCCAGGTCACGTTGCTCACGCCATTGGCCTTGGCAAAGATCGGGAACGCGCGCCGACCCGCGTCGAACACCGGGGCGCCGAGCTTCTTGCCCGAGAGATCGGCGGGCTTGCTGATGCCCGACTTCTTGAGCGCCATCACCGCCGCGGGCGTGTTGTTGTAGACCATCATCACCGCCACCGGCTTGTTCGGCGCGTCGGGGTTGTTGGCGTGGAATTCCATGAGGGCTGCGAGGTCGGCAAAGCCCATGTCGTAGGTGCCCGAGGCGACGCGGGTGACCGCCCCGCCCGAGCCATTGCCCGCGTCAATGCTGACGTCGAGCTTGGCCTCCTTGAAATACCCCTTGGCCAGCGGCGTGAGGAACAAGGCCGAAGGCCCCTCGAAGCGCCAGTCGAGCTGGAACTTGATCGGCGTGCTTTGCTGCGCCTGTGCGCCCCCGAGGGCAGCGCCCAGCGTCAGCGCGGCGGCAAATTGCAAGAGATGTCGTTTGTTCATGGTGCGCTCCGAAAATAAACCCAGATGTTGATGCGGCGTCGCCGGGGCAGCGCGGGCTGGGGCGAGGACAAGCAAGCCGTGTGCCCGACCACGTCCCGAGCCGTTCCCGGTCACCCGCTTGCGCCACTTGCGCCGCTTCGGCGCCGGCGGTGCCGCTCGCCCGCCCGATTGTGATCGCTCGGGCCGCTGCGCGACCCCGAGGGGAAACCCGATCAAGCCCCGGCGCGCAGCCCCGAGGCCGCCGCGACCGCCGTCATGTTGAGCACGCGTCGCACCGTGGCCGCGGGCGTGAGGATGTGGGCCGCGCCCGCCACCCCCATGAGGATCGGGCCGACCGTCACGCCCCCGCTGCTCGTCGTCTTGAGCACGTTGTAGAGGATGTTGGCCGCGTCCAAATTGGGGCAGATCAGCAGATTGGCCGCACCGTGCAGGGTCGCATCGGCGAGGTATTGGCTGCGGATGTCCTCTTTCAGTGCGGCATCGCCGTGCAGCTCGCCGTCGCACTCGATTTCGGGATGAGCCGCGACAAACAGGTTGCGCGCATCGCGCATTTTGCGTGCCGAGGCGCGCTTGGACGAGCCATAGCTCGAATGCGACAGGAAGGCCACTTTGGGCGGCAAGCCAAAGCGCTGCACCTCCTGGGTGGCCATCCAGGCGATTTCGGCCAACTGTTCGGCCGTGGGGTCCTCGTTGACGTAGGTGTCGGTGATGAACAGCGGGCCTTGCTCGGTCATGAGCGCGTTGAGCGCGGCGTAATTGGCGCAACCCGCCTTGCGGCCCAGCACGCTGTCGATGCGCTCGAGATGCGTGACGTAACTGCCCACGAGGCCGCAGATCAGCGCGTCGGCATCACCGAGCGAGATCATCAACGAGCCAATCAGCGTGTTCGAGCGCCGCACACCCGCCTTGGCGCCCTCGGGCGTGACGCCGTTGCGGGCCTGGAGCTGGTGGTAGCGCTCCCAATATTGGCGAAAGCGCGGGTCGTCCTCAGGGTTCACATGGTCCACGTCGCGGCCGAGCTTGAGCCGCAGCCCCGCTTTGGCGATGCGCGCCTCGATCACCGCGGGCCGGCCGATCAGGATGGGGAAGGCCAGGTCCTCGTCGATGGCCATCTGCGCCGCGCGCAGCACGCGCTCGTCCTCCCCGTCGGCATAGGCCACGCGCTTGGCGCCGTGCGGCACGGCCTTGGCGGCGTTGAAGATCGGCCGCATGAGGATGCCGGTTTGCGTCACGAAGCGCGTGAGGCTTTGACGGTAGGCCTCCAGATCGGCGATGGGTCGGGTTGCCACGCCCGACTCGGCGGCGGCCTGGGCGACGGCGGGCGCGATGCGCAGAATCAGGCGCGAATCGAAGGGCTTGGGAATCAGGTAATCGGGCCCGAAGACGAGTTCCTGGCCCACGTAGGCGGCGGCGACTTCGTCGCTGGTCTCGCTCTTGGCCAGCGCGGCGATTTCCCGCACGCAGGCGAGCTTCATCGATTCGGTGATGCGCGTCGCGCCGCAGTCGAGCGCGCCGCGGAAGATGTAGGGGAAGCACAGGACGTTGTTGACCTGGTTCGGGTAGTCCGAGCGGCCGGTGGCGATGATGCAGTCGGGGCGCGCTGCCTTGGCGAGCTCGGGCCGGATTTCGGGCTCCGGGTTGGCCAGCGCCAGGATGATGGGTTGCGCCGCCATGGTTTTCACCATGTCGGGGGTGAGCACGCCGGCGGTCGAGCAGCCGAGGAACACGTCGGCGCCCCGCACCGCATCGGCCAGCGTGCGCAAATCGGTTTTTTGCGCGTAGCGGGCCTTGGATTCGTCGTAGCCGCCCGGCCGGCCTTCGTAGATCACGCCCTTGGAGTCGCAGACGAAGATGTGCTCGCGCCGCACGCCGAGCTCGACCATCAGGTCCAGACAGGCCAGCGCTGCGGCACCCGCGCCCGACACCGCGACGCGCACGTCCTGGATGCGCTTGCCCACGAGTTCCAGCCCGTTGAGCAGCGCCGCCGAGGAGATGATCGCCGTGCCGTGCTGGTCGTCGTGGAACACCGGGATCTGCATGCGCTCGCGCAGCTTGCGCTCGATGTAAAAGCACTCGGGCGCCTTGATGTCTTCCAGGTTGACGCCGCCGAGGGTGGGCTCGAGCGCGGCAATGATGTCCACCAGCTTGTCGGGGTCGTTCTCGGCGAGTTCGATGTCGAACACGTCGATGCCGGCGAATTTCTTGAACAGACAGCCCTTGCCCTCCATCACCGGCTTGCCCGCCAGCGGCCCGATGTTGCCCAGGCCCAGCACCGCGGTGCCGTTGGTGATGACGCCCACCAGGTTGCCGCGCGAGGTGTATTCGGCCGCCAGAGCGGGGTTGGCCTGAATGTCGAGGCAGGGGTAGGCCACGCCGGGGGAATAGGCCAGCGACAAATCGCGCTGGTTCGACAGGGCTTTGGTCGGTTGCACCGAAATCTTGCCGCGCACTGGCAGGCGGTGGTATTCGCGCGCCGCATCGCGCAGCGCTTGTTCGGCAGGGGAGAGGTTTTCTTGGCTCATGGGGTCTCCTGGGACGGTTTCCTGGGGCGTTTCCCTAGATACTGTAGCCCCACCGCCGAGCCGGATTCCTGCTGCGCGGGTCACCACAGCTTTCAACCTAAATCCGGCAGTTGGGCGCGAGCAGGTCGCGCAGGGTGCGGGCGACCACCTGGGTGGCGCGGCGCAAGTCTTCGAGCTCGAGGCGCTCGTCGGCGCGCTTGGCGTGTGACTCGAGCACCGTGCGCGGCCCGGCGCCGTAGATCACGCCGGGGATGCCGCGCTCGACATAGAGCCGTACATCGGTGTAGAGCGGCGTGCCCACCGCGGGGATCGGTTCGCCGAACAGGGCTTGCGCGTGGCGCTGCAGCGGCTCGACGAGCACGCGGTTGCCGGGCAGGGGCACCATCGCACGCGCGAGCAGGATGCGGCGCACGTCCACGCGCAGCGCACGACCACCGCGCGGCGGGGCAAAGCACGCGGCAGCGGCCGCGATGGTGTCCCGCAGCGAGGCTTCGACCTGTGCGGGGTCTTCCTCGGGGATCATGCGGCGGTCGAGTTTGAATACCACCTTGCCCGGTACGACGTTGGTGTTCGTGCCGCCTTCGATGCGCCCAATGTTGAGGTAGGGGTGCGTGATGCCTTCGACGCCCGAACGTACCCCGAGGTAGTCGCGGTTGAGCGCATAGAGCGCTTGCATGATGTGCACGGCGCCCTGCAGCGCATCGGTGCCGCTGTCCGGAATGGCGGCGTGGCTCATCTCGCCCTGCACCGTCACCTCGAGCTGCAGGCAGCCGTTGTGCGCGACCACCACTTGGTAGCTGAAGCCCGCGGCGATCATCAGGTCCGGCCGGGTCAGGCCCTGGCTCAGCAGCCAGCCCGGGCCGAGCTCGCCGCCGAACTCCTCGTCGTAGGTGAAGTGCAGTTCCACCCCGCCGCGCAGCGGCTTGCCCAGCGCTTCGAGCGCGCGCAGCGCGAACGTGTAGGTGGCAAAGTCGCTTTTGCTCACGGCCGCGGCGCGGCCATAGATCTTGCCGTCTTCGATGTCGCCGCCGTAGGGGTCGTGCGTCCAGCCCTCGCCCGGCGGCACCACGTCGCCGTGCGCATTGAGCGCGATCACCGGACCCTCGTCGCTGTAGCGTCGGCGCACGATCAGGTTGGTGATGGACTCCAGCCCGTGCGCACGCACCTGCTCGGCGGGCACCGGATGGCGCTCGGGCCGCAGACCCATGCCTTCGAGCAGTTCTGCGGTGCGCTCGGCATGCGGCGCGTTGTTGCCGGGCGGCGTGTCGGTCGGCACGCGGATGAGTTCCTGCAGGAAGCGCACCTCTTCGTCGAAGTGGGCGTCGATCCAGCGGTCCAGGGCTTCGTGGTCGGTCATGGGTGGGCGGCGGCGTCGCCGGCGAGTTGGTTCAGAAGGTGTTCAAACGCAGCGATGGCCAACTCCATGTCGTCGCTGGTGGTGGATTCGAGCGGGTTGTGGCTGATGCCGCCGTTCTCGCCGCGCACGAACAACATGGCTTGAGGCAGGATTTGGTGGAGCTTCATGGCGTCGTGGCCGGCGCCACTGGGCATACGGTGCACGGGTAG
>NZ_JAEMQB010000132.1:0-5511 GCF_022759015.1 Tibeticola sp.
CCTCGATCGCCGCTTCACGACCGAGCCCCTGGCCCTCCCACTCCAGCGCGGCGACGAAGAATTCCGCCTCGTGGTGGATCGGGCTCTGAGCCGGCAGTTCGCGGCCGAGGATTTCGGCGACTTGTACACGAAGTGGTTCGGGAAACCCGACGAAGATGCGCTCCTGATCTTTCAGCTTAGCGCACTACCGGAATAGCCAAAGGGAGCCAGGCATGCAGAAATTCGGAGTCCACAGCGAAGTCGGCAAGTTGAGAACCGTGCTCGTCTGCCGTCCGGGGCTGGCCCATCAGCGCCTGACCCCGGGGAACGCAGCCGACCTGTTGTTCGACGACGTGCTCTGGGTGCAGGAAGCGCAGAAGGACCACCACGACTTCGTGCTCAAGATGCGCGAGCGCGGCACCGAGGTGCTCGACCTGCATGAGCTGCTCGCCGAGACCATGAAGGACGAGGTGGCGCGCGCCTGGGTGCTCGATCGCCGCATCACCGTCAACGACGTCGGCGGCGGCGCCGCGCGCGTCGTGCGCCCGTGGCTCGACGAGATGCCGGCGCAGCAATTGACCGAGCACCTGATCGGCGGCATCGCCATCCTCGACCTCCCCAAGAGCGAAGTGGGGACGATGCTGAGCGAGGCCTACGGCGGCACCGACTTCCTCATTCCCCCGGTGCCCAACACCCTGTTCCAGCGCGACCCATCGTGCTGGATCTATAACGGGGTCACCTGCAACCCGATGTTCTGGCCGGCGCGCAAACCGGAAACGCTGCTGCAGCGCGCCGTCTACAAGTTTCATCCGCGCTTCAAGGGCGGCGATTTCAACATCTGGTGGGGCGATTCGGACGAGTCGTTCGGCGCGTCGTCCGTCGAGGGCGGTGACGTGATGCCCATCGGCAAAGGCGTGGTGCTGATCGGCATGGGCGAGCGCACCACGCGCCAGGCGGTTTTGCAGGTTGCCGAGCAACTGTTCAAGCAGAAGGGGGCCACGCGCGTGATCGGCTGCCTGATGCCGAAAAGCCGCGCCGCGATGCATCTCGATACCGTGTTTACCTTCTGCAATCGGGACCTGTGCACCGCGTTCCGGGAGGTCGTGGATCAGATCCGCTGCTACAGCGTGCGGCCGACGGGTGATGGCGGCGTCAAGGTCCATCCCGACAAGGGGCACCTGTTCGACGTGGTCAAGGAAGCGCTCGGGCTGAAGGAACTGCGCGTCGTCGAGACCGGCGGCAACGCCTGGCAGGCGCAGCGCGAGCAGTGGGACGACGGCAACAACGTGGTCGCGCTCGAGCCCGGCGTGGTGGTGGCCTACGACCGCAACACGCATACCAACACGCTGCTGCGCAAAGCCGGGGTCGAGGTGATCACGGTGCGCGGCTCGGAGCTCGGTCGCGGCCGCGGCGGCGGGCATTGCATGACCTGCCCGATCTCGCGCGACCCGGCGTACTGACCCCTCTCTTCCCCCTCCCCCGCAGGGCGGGGGAGGGTTGGGGTGGGGGGTACGACATTCTTTGAGGAGAAGATCATGAGTTTCAATCTGCGCAACCGCTCGCTGCTGACGGTGCAGGACTACACCCAGCGCGAATTCCGCTACCTGCTCGACCTCGCGCGCGACCTGAAGCGCGCCAAGTACGCCCGCACTGAGCAGGAGCACCTCAAGGGGAAGGAGGTCTGCCTGATCTTCGAGAAGACCTCGACCCGCACGCGCTGCGCCTTCGAAGTCGCCTGCCACGACCAGGGCGCGAACGTGACCTACCTCGACCCGGCCGGATCGCAGATCGGCCACAAGGAATCGTTCAAGGACACCGCGCGCGTGCTCGGGCGCATGTTCGACGCCATCGAATACCGCGGCGCCAGCCAGACCGGGGTCGAGACCCTCGCCAAGTACGCCGGCGTGCCGGTGTTCAACGGGCTGACCGACGAGTACCACCCGACGCAGATGATCGCCGACGTAATGACCATGCGCGAGCACAGCGACAAGCCGATCCACGAGATCAAGTACGCGTTCATGGGCGACACGCGCAACAACATGGGCCACTCGCTGATGATCGTCGGCTGCCTGATGGGTATGGACGTGCGCCTGTGCGGGCCGAAGAAGCTATGGCCCGCCGATGAATTCGTGTCGATCGCCCGCGAACTGGAGAATAAGTACGGCGCCAAGCTCACCATCACCGACGACCCCAGGCAGGCGGTCAAGGGCGTGGACTACATCCACACCGACGTCTGGGTCTCGATGGGCGAGCCCAAGGAAGTCTGGAAGGAGCGCATCGCGCTGCTACTGCCCTACCGGGTCAACATGGAACTCATTAAGGCGAGCGGCAGCCCGCAGGTCAGGTTCATGCACTGCCTGCCGGCGTTCCACGATACCGAGACGACACTGGGCAAGCAGCTCGCCGAGACTTACGGCATCTCGAACGGCCTGGAAGTGACCGACGAGGTGTTCGAGTCGGAGTACAACCTCGCCTTCGAGCAGGCGGAGAACCGCATGCACACCATCAAGGCGATTCTCGTCGCCACGTTGGGCGATTGACGCCATGCTGGTCGTCACAGCCCTGGGCGGCAACGCGCTGTTGAGGCGGGGCGAGCCCATGACCGCCGAGAATCAGCGCCGCAACATCCGCATCGCCGCCGAGGCGCTGGCGCCGGTGGCGAACGAACATCAGCTCGTCCTGAGCCACGGCAACGGCCCGCAGGTCGGGTTGCTGGCGCTGCAAGGCGCGGCCTACACCGACGTGGAGACTTATCCGCTCGATGTGCTGGGCGCCGAGACCGAGGGCATGGTCGGCTACATGATCGAGCAGGAGCTCGGCAACCTGCTGCCGTTCGAGCGCCCGTTCGCCACCCTGCTCACCATGATCGAAGTCGATCCCGGCGATCCCGCGTTCCGCAACCCGACCAAGTTCATCGGGCCGGTCTACGCCAAGGCGGAAGCCGATCGCGTCGCCAGGGAAAAAGGCTGGGTGTTCAAGCAGGACGGCGACAAGTGGCGGCGCGTGGTCGCCTCTCCCGAGCCCAAGCGCATCTTCGAGCTGCGGCCGATCAAATGGCTGCTCGAGCGCAACACCATCGTCATCGCAGCGGGCGGCGGCGGCATCCCCACCACCTACGAGCCCGGCGCGAAGCGCAAGCTGGTCGGTGTGGAGTGCGTGATCGACAAGGATCTCGCTTCCGAGTTGCTGGCGCGCGAGCTGGACGCGGACTTGTTCGTGATGCTGACCGACGCCGATGCGGTCTACGTCGACTGGGGCAAGCCGACGCAGAAGGCCATCCGGCGCGCGTCGCCGTCTGCGTTGGGCCGCATGCAGTTCGCTGCCGGCTCGATGGGGCCGAAAGTCGAGGCGGCGTGCCGGTTCGTCTCGGCCACCGGCAAACGAGCGGCGATCGGCGCGCTGGCCGACCTCGGCCGGATCATCGCCGGAGAAGCGGGCACGACGGTCTCGTCCAACGAGAGCGGGATCGTGTACGCCGCTTGAAAGTGCGGCGCCTAGTATGATGGCCGTGGCAGCCCGTTGATGCCGCGCAGCCGCTGAACTGCAACGGATGCAATTATTCAACGCGGAAAAAGCAGTTGCACCGCCAAGGACGCCAAGGACGCAAGGGACGCAAGGGACGCAAGGGAACGCGATTAGGATGCCTGACCGAACTCACCCAACGGGTTAAGGTGCTGATGAATCCATAAACTTGTTTTCCTTCGCGTCCTTGGCGTACCCCTCAAGGGGGTATTGAAGTGAATCCTTGGCGGTGAGTGAATTGCCGGATTTAGGTTCAATTGACTAAAGGAGAAGCAGCGATGAAGTCAGCAATGAGGTTCAAGCTTTTCGCCGTTGTCATGGCGGTGGCCATGTTCGCCGGCTGCGCCAGCCAAAAGCCAAGCGGGAAAATAGAGAACGTCCTCGAGGCGCACGCGACAATCACCGCGATCGACCTGCCGCAGCGGGAAGTGACTCTGCAGGACAGCAAAGACGGTACGATCGTCGTCGAGGTGCCGCAGGAAATCGAGAACCTGGATCGAATGCGAGTGGGCGATGAAGTGATCGTCTCCTATACCGAAGCGCTCGCCTGGCAGGTCAAGCCCGCGGGCAAAGGGACTCCTGGCGTCAGCGAAGACACGATCGTGACTGCCGCCAAGCCGGGCGACAAGCCCGGTGGAAAGGTCGGCCGCACGGTCACTTTGACAGCCACCATCACCGGGATCGATCTCGCCAACGGCAACGTGACGCTGACCCTTCCGGGCGGGAAATCGAAGACGATCAAGGCCCGGGATCCATCGAACCTCAAGAAAGTACAGGTGGGCGACCTCGTCGACATCACCTACACCGAGGCAGTGGCCGTCTCGGTACAGCCCGTCGCGAAAAAATAGCGCAAATGGCCGTAGCGCCTGATCAAGCGCAAGCCGATCCACGCGCAAGGCGGTACGCTGAGCATCTGATGTCGAGCCATGCCAGCCTTCAATGGAGGATGAACACATGCGTATCGTGATCGGGAACCTTCCCGACGACGTCTCGGAGGACGCTATTCGCGAGGCGCTCAGCCCGTTCGCGCCGGTGGACAAAATCAAGCTCGCAAACGAAAGCGGGACGCCCTCGGTGGTCATCGAGATGGAGATGACGCGCGCCAAAGCCGAAGCGCTTGCCCAGCGCATTCAAGGACGCCTGTATCAAGGGCGGACGCTGCGCGCGTGGGTGCCGGTGATGGGTTGGGAGTAGCGAGGGCGAGCGCCGGTCCACTGCGTACCGACTCTGCCGACTTCAGTCCATGGCCTTGTCCGCGCTGTTCGACCGCGTAGCCGGCGCCCTCTTCGGCGGCGCTCAGCAGCCGGTCGACAGTCAAGTAGACCGCCAGTTGATCGCCGAGACGATCGAGAGTGTCGTCGAAGCCGTGGAGCCGCGCGTGCGTTTCCGCGCCGGTTACCAGCAAAAGCTGGAGCGGTGCGTTCGCAACAGCATCGCCTACCTGCGCTCGATCGCTCGCGACGCGCTCGATCCCGTCCTGCTCACGCGGGCAGCCTGGGGCGACGACCCGCGCGTGAACGCTTTCTTTGCCACCGCGGACGACGTGCCGGCCTGTCTCGGGCGCAGCCGGGAGCTGTGCGCGTTCTTCGACAATCCCGCCAACCGCGATGTCCGGGAGGCCTACGCGCTGCTGGGCATGAAGAAGGAAGAGCGCAACGTATTGGGCATGGAATTGCATGGGGACGCCGTCATGCAGGATGTCGCTCAGGTCACCGTCAGCTTTTCCGGGCATCGCCTGGTAGCGCCGTTTGCGACGTTGTCCGCGACCCGGCTCGATGTCGGACGCCGCGTCATGCAGCGTCTGGCGCAGGGTGCGCTGTCCCGCATCATCGCGCTGGACATGAAGGCCACCGAGCTGCAGGAACACAAGGCCTACCTCGGCGCGCGCGTGCGCCTGCTGCATCTGGCCCGCGATGGGATGGAAGGCATCGTCAAGGACCCGGCGACCATCGACGAACAGATGAAGGCCGTCGAGCGTGAACTGAAAGAAACGGCGGAGGGGTACATCGA
>NZ_JAEMQB010000106.1:0-6135 GCF_022759015.1 Tibeticola sp.
AAGCTCTCATAAGGCTGGTGGATGAGGACGTCGCCTTCTTTCAAGCGCGCAAAGATCGAAACGCCCGGCACCATCTGAAGCGGAAAGCGCGGCGCATACGGGGGAAACAGCAGATCGGGCCGCCCCGCCAGATCGATGAGCTGCGTGAGGCGAGACAAGTTCACGGGGCCGGCGACTCGGTACAGCGCGGCGTCGGGCAACCCGAACTGCTCGAGCAAAAAGCGGCTCAACTCCTCGGCACAGCCCGCCGACACCTCGAGCCGCACCGGCTGCCCGTAGTGCCGATGCACCAGCCCCTGGCGCAGCGCGGTCCGCAGATCTTTGACGTCCTCCTCGTCGACTTCGAGGTCCGAATGCCGCGTGACCCGGAACTGCGAAAACTGCCCGACCTGGCGGCCCGGGAACAAATCGGCCAGGTGCGAGCGGATGATGCTCGAGAGCGAAACCAAGAGCGTGCGCCCACCCGAGACCTTCTCCGGCAGACGGATGAGGCGCGGCAAGACCCGAGGCACTTTGACGATGGCGATGTCGTTGTCGCGGCCAAACGCGTCCTCACCCGAGAGGCGCACGATGAAGTTCAAGGACTTGTTGGCCACCTGCGGGAAGGGGTGCGCGGGGTCGAGGCTGACCGGAATCAGCAGCGGGCGCACCTCGCGCTCGAAATAGGCTTTGACCCAGCGCCGCTGTGCGGCATCGCGCTCGCTGTGGCCGAGGATGTGGATGTTTTCCCGCGCCAGCGCCGGCATCAGCTCATCGTTGTAAACCGCGTACTGGCGCTGCACCAGCTGGCGCGCCGCCTGAGCGAGAGCGACGTAACTGTCCGCGGTGTAGCTGCCCCGCGCCTGGCCCGAGAGCAGGGCGTTGAGATGTGGCTCGGCACGCACCTCGAAAAACTCGTCGAGATTGGCCGACACGATGCACAGATAGCGCAAGCGCTCGAGCAGTGGTACATCGGCGCGGCTGGCCCAGTCGAGCACCCGCTCGTTGAACGCGAGGATGCTGTGATCGCGGTCGAGCAGCCGTAAGGGCTGCGCGGATGCCGCGCCACCCGCGCCGGGCGGCTGCGCTTGGTGGGCTGTACTCGTTTGACTTTGGGCGGATCGGGCGCTTTTGACAGACATTAGCGAAATTCCAGCGACGGATTCATGACCGATTGTTGACGACTTTTCGTGACGCTGGCGTGACAAGCGCGGGTATCTCTCCAGCCCCGGGCGCAGGATCGGTCCGCCGCAGGGGCACCAGATGCTCCAAGAACCGCTGCGCCGTCTGGACCCAGCTGAATTCCAGCGCGCGTGCCCGCGCCTCGTGCCGCGGCACCGCGAGCGCACGCAGCGTCGCGTGCCGAAGGTCTTCATGCAGGACGCCACCGCGCACCCGGCCCTGGGCATCGCCCAGCACCTCGAGCGGCCCATCGACCGGAAATGCCGCTACCGGCGTCCCACACGCCATGGCCTCGAGCATGACGAGGCCAAAGGTATCGGTGCGGCTGGGAAACACGAACACGTCGGCGCTGGCATAGAGCTGAGCGAGTTCCTCACGCGGCAGCACGCCCAACCAGCGTGCCTGCGGGTAGCGCCGCTGGAGCGCCGCCTCGATCGGCCCGACACCGCAAACCACCTTGGTGCCCGGCAGTTCGAGGTCGAGGAAAGCTGTGATGTTCTTTTCGTGCGAGACCCGCCCGACATACAGCTGCACCGGCCGCGGCAACACGCCCAGCGGCGGGTATATGCGCGCTTGCGGCTGGTAGCGAAACAGCGTCGTGTCGACGCCGTGAGTCCACTCGCGCAGGTTGTGAAAGCGCCGCTCGCCGAGCATGCGCATCACACCGCGCGTGGGCACCATCACGCCCGAGGATGCGCCGTGGAAATGCCGCAGCACCGCATAGCCGATGCCCGGTGGAAGGCCGGTGGCCGCCTGCACGAACTCGGGAAACTTGGTGTGAAACGCGGTGGAGAATGCCCAGCCGCGCTTGCGGGCATGACGCCGTGCCGCCCAGCCGAGCGGGCCTTCGGTCGCGATGTGCAAGGCGTCGGGCGCCAAGGCATCAAGCCGCTGCGCCATGCTGCGGCCAGGCCGCACCGCGAGGTCGATGCCGGGGTAGCCGGGGCACGGGCGCGTGCGAAACTGCCCGGGCTCGATGACCTCCACCGTGTGATCGAGCGCCTGGAGTTCGCGCACCAGCTCGACCAGCGTGGTCACCACGCCGTTGACCTGCGGCTTCCATGCGTCGGTGACGAGGGCGAGCCTCATGCGGGCGCCTTGGCTTTGGCACGGGCGACCGCCGCCACGGCCGCCTGCGCGACGGACTGCCAGTGCACCAGTTCGAGCCGGCCATCGCGGTGCTCGACCAAGGCACTGCGGCTTTCGACCCAGTCGCCATCGTTGCAATAGAGGGTACCGTCGATCTCGCGCATTTCTGCGCGGTGAATATGGCCGCAGACCACGCCGTCGTGGCCACGGCGGCGGGCCTCGGCGGCGACGGCGCACTCGAAGTCGCTGACGTAATTCACCGCTTTCTTGACCTTGTGCTTCAGATACGCCGAGAGCGACCAGTACGGCAGGCCCAGGCGTGCGCGCAGACGGTTGAGGTGACGGTTGAGCTTGAGCGTGAACTCATAGAGCTCATCACCCACCACCGCGAGCCAGCGCGCGCACTGAATCACGCCGTCAAACGCATCGCCGTGGATGACCCAAAGCCGACGACCATCGGCGAGGGTGTGGACCGCCTCGGCCTGCACCTCGATGCCGCCGAAGCTGTGGCCCACGAAACCGCGCGCAAACTCGTCGTGATTCCCCGGGACGAATACGATGCGACAACCCTTGCGCGCGCGGCGCAGCAGCTTTTGCACCACGTCGTTGTGGGTCTGCGGCCAGAACCAGCGCTTGCGTAGCTGCCAGCCATCGACGATGTCACCGATGAGGTAGAGCGTGTCGCAGGGGTGGGCTTTGAGAAATTCCAGCAAGGCTTGAGCCTGGCAACCGGGCGTGCCCAGGTGTAGGTCGGAAATGAACACGGCGCGGTAGCCCGAGTCCTCGTCCGCCGATGGCGCGGCTGCGCCCTGCACGCCGTCGCGCCGCAAGCGCACAGCCTCATCGCGCCCAGCCGAGGCGTCGCTGGCGATGAAAGGAGCGGCCCAATCGGCGCCGAGCGCCGCCTCGGGCCGATGGGCCGCGATCGTCATGACTGGCCCAGGAAGTGCTTGCGGTAGCGCGCCGGCAGGTCGCCCAGCCGCATCAGGATGGGCAGATCGGCCGAGTTGAAGTCCGGATCCCAGGCCGGCGGGCCCAGCACCTTGGCGCCCAGACGTAGATAACCCTTGATGAGCGCGGGCGGCTCGACGCTGAGGCTGTCGTCCAGCTGCTCCACCGGCAGCGGCAGGCGTGGCGTGACCCAGTGCTCGATCGGCGCGAGATGTGTTTGCCGGACCTGGCGCCAGATGCTCGCCGCCACGTCACCGCTGATGACGCCGTTGTGCAGCATCGGAATGCTGGCGCAGCCAATCATGCTATCGAGCCCGTTGCGCACCATGAATTCGCCGAGCGCGCCCCACAGCGCCATGATGACGCCACCGTGCCGATGCTCGGGGTGCACGCAGCTGCGGCCAAGTTCAACCATGCGCGCTCGCAGGCTGCGCAGGCGGGTGAGGTCGAACTCGGTGTCGCTGTAGGTGCTGCCGACCCGCTGGGCCTGCTCCGGCGTGAGCACGCGGTAGGTGCCGATGACCTCGCCGCTGGCTTCGTCGCGCACCAGCAGGTGCTCGCAGTAGTCATCGAATAAGTCGATGTCGTGCTCGGGAATGGGGCCGGTGAGGCGCGCACCCATTTCGCCGGCAAATACGGCATACCTCAGCCGCTGTGCGGCACGGACCTCGTCCTGGTGGCGCGCCCAGGCCACGACCAGGCCTGCGCGCTCGGCCGCCGGGGCCGCCAGCGGAGCACGCGTTGCGATGCCTGGATGAAGCGACCCCCTGGGCAAGGCCACGGGCGAGAGCGCGAAGGTGGGGTTGGGGAGTTCTTTCATGCTGGGGTCTCCTGTCGACGGTCGGTGTTGAACCGGCCCCCATGCTCGCCACCTCAAATGACGCGATGATGGCCTTGGCGTGACTTTTTCATGAAATTTGCGCGCAACGCCGGCGTCAAACTTCGCTGCGGCGCTCTCATTTTTGAAGACTCGCGCCTTTCACAAAACCGTCACCATGGTTGCCGTAACATCGTCATCCCAGCGACGTCGGGCGGCGGCGCCGATCGGGTGGCCGGCTCGCTCTGGATTCAGTCTCGCCACCCGCGGCCGCAACCGGCACAGTCTTGCGAACATCGACACCATGCCCATGTCCCGCCCGCTCAACGTCTTGTTCCTGTGCACCCACAACTCGGCGCGCAGCATCCTTGCCGAGGCCATGCTCAACCACCTCGGCAAGGGGCGCTTTCGTGCCTACTCGGCCGGCAGCAGCCCGCGCCCGAACCAACAGCCCAACCCGCTGGCCTTGCGCGCGCTCGAGGCCGAGGGCATCGCGACCGCGGGGCTGCACAGCAAAAGCTGGGATGTCTTTGCCGCGCCCGACGCGCCGCGCATGGACCTGATCATCACCGTCTGCGACAACGCCGCGGGCGAGGTCTGCCCGGTCTGGCCGGGTCATCCAGCGACCGCGCATTGGGGCTACCCTGACCCCTCGAACGTCGAGGGCAGCGAGGACGAGCGGCTGCAAGCCTTCCGCGCCACGCTCGCCGCGATTGGGCGTCGGCTCGAGCGCCTGGTGGCTCAGCCGCCGGAAGCCCTCCGCCCCGAATCGCTTGCCGCGACGGCACGCGCCCTGGCGCAAGAAGAGCGGCCATGAGCGCCCAGTGCGAAGTCACCGCCAAGCGCGCCGCCGCCGCGCCGATGAGCGTGTTCGAGCGCTACCTGTCGCTGTGGGTGGCGCTGTGCATCGTGGCGGGCATCGGGTTTGGGCAGCTGTTTCCCGGGCTGTTCCAGGCGATCGGCCGTCTCGAGGTGGCGCAGGTGAACCTGCCGGTGGGGCTGCTGATCTGGGTGATGATCATCCCCATGCTGCTGAAGGTGGACTTTTCCGCCCTGGGGCAGGTGCGCGCGCATGTGCGCGGCATCGGGGTGACGCTGTTCGTGAACTGGCTGGTCAAGCCGTTTTCGATGGCGCTGCTCGCGTGGTTTTTCATCCGCCACCTGTTCGCGCCGCTGCTGCCGGCCGAGCAGATCGACAGCTACATTGCGGGGCTGATTCTGCTCGCGGCGGCCCCATGCACGGCCATGGTCTTCGTCTGGAGCCGGCTGACCGGCGGCGACCCGCTCTTTACGCTCACGCAGGTGGCCCTCAACGACACCATCATGGTGTTCGCCTTTGCCCCGCTGGTCGGTTTCCTGCTCGGACTCTCGGCGATCCATGTGCCATGGGCGACGCTGTTGATCTCGGTTGGGCTCTATATCGTGCTGCCCGTGATCCTCGCGCAGTTCTGGCGGCGCCATCTGCTCGCGCGCGGTCAGGCGGCGTTCGACGCGACGCTCGAGCGCATCGGGCCTTGGTCCATCGCCGCCCTGCTCGCCACGCTGGTGCTGCTGTTTGCCTTCCAGGGCGAAGCCATCCTGCGTCAGCCTTTGGTCATCGCGCTGCTGGCGGTGCCCATCCTCGTGCAGGTGTTCTTCAACTCGGGCCTCGCCTACCTGCTCAACCGCGCGCTGGGCGAAAAGCATGAGGTCGCCGGCCCCTCGGCGCTCATCGGCGCGTCGAACTTCTTCGAACTCGCCGTCGCGACCGCCATCAGCCTGTTTGGCTTTCAGTCCGGCGCGGCGCTGGCGACCGTGGTCGGCGTGTTGATCGAAGTCCCGGTGATGCTGCTGGTGGTGCGCGTCGTCAACGCCACCCGACCTTGGTACGAGCGGCGTTGATCGCGGGTATGCCCATCGGCGCCGTCTTCGAGCCGATTACGGCCTTTTCCCGCCGTTTGCCAGCGTGAATCGGCGCCCTGTTGCTCTCATTTTTGATCCTAAATCCGGCAGTTGAGCGCCCCCGGGCGGGCCGTCATCGGGCGCGCGGGCAAGACGCAAACCACAGCCATGGCGGGCGCCATGGCGAGGATTTGCAACGCCGCCCCCGCACCCGAGGGCGGCTTGAACGGGTGCGC
>NZ_JAEMQB010000173.1:0-14259 GCF_022759015.1 Tibeticola sp.
CCCGAAGGGGCGCCCCAAAACGCGCCCGAGTAGGCGCAAAGCACAGCCGTAGCTCGGGCTACGGCGCGCATTTGCAACGCCCTCTGGCGTGTTTTGGGGCGTCAAAGCGGGCATGACCAATTCCCTCTCAGCCTCTCAGACCTCCAGCCACTCCTTGCGTACCGCCTCATGGGCGCGCAGCGCCTCCGGACTGCCTTCGAACGCAATCGAGCCGTGCCCCATGACGAGCACGCGGTCGGAGATGCGCATCGCGATCGTGAGCTTTTGCTCGATCAGCAGGACGGACACCCCGCGCTCTTTGAGCGTGCTCAGAAAATGCCCCACCTGTTCGACGATCATGGGCGCAAGCCCTTCGGTTGGCTCATCGATCAGCACCAAGTCCGGGTCGCCCATGATCGTTCGGCACAGCGTCAACATCTGCTGCTCGCCGCCCGAGAGCACGCCTGCTTCGGTGTGTTCGCGCTCCTTGAGCCGCGGAAACATCGCGTACATGTCCTCGAACGACCAGCGGCTGCGAACCCGAGCGCCCTTCAAGCCCAGCAGCAGGTTTTGCGCTACCGTGAGCTTGGGGAAGATGTCCCGGCTCTCGGGCACATAGCCGAGCCCGAGCCGAGCAATCTGGTAGGTGCGCAAGCCCGTGATGTCCTGCCCTTTCCAGCGCACCCGACCCTCGCGGTGCACCAACCCCATGATCGCCTTGGCGGTCGTCGAGCGGCCCGAGCCATTGCGCCCCAAGAGCGCAACGATTTCGCCCGCTCCCACCTGCAGATCCACGCCATGGAGCACATGGCTTTTGCCGTAGTAGGCGTGGAGCCCTTGCACCTCAAGCATGATGCGCCCCCTGACTCGACGCCGCCTCGACGACCGCGCCGAGATACGCCTCCTGGACCTTGGGGTTCGCGCGAACGGCCTGCGGCGTGTCGAAGGCAATCACCTCGCCGTAGACCACGACGGCAATCCGGTCAGCCAGTCCGAAAACCACGCTCATGTCATGCTCGACGGTGAGCAAGGTCTTGCCCTCGGTCACGGAGCGGATGAGGCCGATGAAATGTTCGGTCTCGTGATGGCTCATGCCGGCGGTCGGCTCGTCGAGCAAGATCACCTCGGCGCCACCGGCGATGGTGATGCCGATCTCGAGCGCACGTTGCTCGGCATAGGTCAGATTCGCCGCGAGCACGTCGCGCCGGTGTTCGAGATGGATGCTGCCCATCAGCGCCTCGGCGCGTTCGTTGACGTCCCGCAAGCGCGCCAGGTTCTTGAAAAACGTGTAGCCATAGCCCGACGACCACAGCACGCTGCAGCGTAGGTTTTCGAACACGCTGAGCTTGGGGAAGACGTTGGTGATCTGGAAACTTCGTGAGAGTCCAAGCCGATTGATTTCGAACGGCCTTTTGCCATCGATGCGCACCCCATTGAGCCAAATCTCGCCGCTGCTCGGCGCGAATCGGCCGCTGATGAGGTTGAACAGTGTGGACTTCCCTGCGCCATTGGGCCCGATGACCGCCACCCGCTCCCCGCGCCGGACCGCCAGGTCGACGCCCCGGATGATCTCGGTCTCGCCAAACCTCTTGCGCAACTGACGCAGTTCGAGCGCCGCTTGCCCTGGATTCGCCACCATCAGTGCGCCTCCCGGGTCGCCGAGGCATCCGGCAAGACTTCATCTGCGGGAGCGCTGCTCACCGCGGCCCATCGCTTCAGGAAGGCACGCCGCGTCCACTCGAACCATGCGCTCGAAACCACCAGTGCCAAGCCACACGCCAGCCAGTTCGAAAGCGCCCGAGGCCGCAGATCTACCCCAAGGAATCGCAGAACCTCCTCACCGCCCGCGTTGAGTTGCAGCGCGTAGACCATTTCGATCAGCGCGGCGGCAGCCAAAAAGACCGCCACACCGGCCAGTATCAAGGCCAGGTAGGGACCTGCGATCTTGGCCAGGCGACCTTGTCGAATCCACTGCACATGCAGCATAACCAAACTGGCCAGGCCACCCGGCGCGAACATGACCATCAACATGAAGGCGAGCCCTAGGTAGAGCAACCACGCCTTGGTCCATTCGGACAAGAGCATAAAGGCCAGAACCATCAACACGCCGCCCAACATTGGCCCAAAAAAGAACGTGGCCCCGCCCAAAAAGGTGAACAGCAGATAGGCCCCCGAGCGAGCCGCCCCCACCACTTCGGCCGTGACGATTTCGAACAGCACGGCGCCCAGCCCTCCAGCGACGCCCGCGAAAAACCCCGAACTCAGGAATGCCAGATAGCGCACGCGTTGCGGGTCATAGCCGATGAACTCCACCCGCTCCGGGTTGTCGCGAACCGCGTTGAGGATGCGCCCGAGCGGCGTTTGCGTCAGCCCATACATCGCCACGGCGCAGAGGAAGGTGTAGATCGCGATGAGGTAATACACCTCGATGGCCGGGCCAAACGTGAACCCCAGCAGCGGGCGGCCGTACACCCGATTGCCCGAAATCCCCGCCTCACCCCCGAAAAACTCGGCGAACATGAGCGACATCGCGAACACCAGCTCACCCATCCCGAGCGTGATCATGGCAAACGGCGTTCCCGCCTTTTTCGTCGTCACATAGCCAAAAAGCGCGGCGAAAAACAAGCCGCCGAGCCCGCCGACCAGCGGCACCAGCGGCACGGGCAGCCACAGGTTGCCGGCGGCGGCGAGGTTCATGGCGTGGATGGCGAGGTAGGCCCCCAAACCCGAATAAACCGCATGCCCAAAACTCAGCATCCCGCCCTGTCCGAGCAGCATGTTGTATGACAGGCAAGCGATGATCGCGATGCCCATTTGCGAGAGCATGGTGATGGAAAAACTGCTGTGAAAGAGCCACGGCATCGCCGCCAGCACGCACGCAAAAGCCGCCCAGGCCCAGCGGGTGTTCGGCACCATCATCACCTTGGCATCGGTCGAACGCGTCTGCATCTCAGCCCTCCCGGGTTCCCAGCAAACCCTTGGGCCGGAAAATCAGAATCAGCACCAAGAACAAATACGGAAGAATCGGCGCCACCTGCGACAGCGTGAGCCGCAGCAGGCTGCTTTCCTGCCAGGCGCCCAGCCTTGGCCCGACCAGGGAGACGAGAAGCTGCCCCAGCGAATAGTCGATGGCGACGGCAAAGGTCTGAATCACGCCAATGATCAGCGAGGCCAGGAATGCACCGGCCAGCGACCCCAAGCCACCGACGACGACCACGACGAAGATGATCGAGCCCACGGTGGCCGCCATCGCGGGTTCGGTGACGAAGGTGCTTCCGCCAATCACGCCGGCCAGCCCGGCGAGCGCGGCACCCGCGCCAAAAACCCCCATGAACACCCGCGGCACGTTGTGACCGAGTGCCTCGACCATGTCGGGGTGCGCCAGCGCAGCCTGAATCACCAGACCGATGCGCGTGCGCGTCAGCAGCAGCCATAGGGACAACAGCATGGCCAGGGCCACCAGCATCATGAAGGCGCGGGTCGCCGGAAACGGCGAACAAATCACGCGCACCGCGGCGTCCGAGGCTCGGCAGGCTGCCTCAGGGGCCGCCCCCCAGAACCATTGAAAGCCTTCGGCACTGTGGTGCACCAGCGTGAAGGCGGGCCCCCTGAGCACTTCGGGGGGCTGAAACTCCAGCGCGGTGCGCCCCCAGATGAGCTGGACCAGCTCGGTCAAGATGTAGGAAAGCCCGAAGGTGATCAGCAACTCGGGAACGTGCCCATACGCATGCACGCGCCGCAGCGCCCAGCGCTCGAAACCGGCTCCGAGCAGCCCGACGAGTACGGGGGCCAGGACCAAGGCCGCCCAAAAACCCAGCTTCGTCGAGACCGTGTAGCCGAGGTAAGCGCCGAGCATGTAAAAGGCAGCGTGGGCGAAGTTCAGCACACCCATCATGCTGAAGATCAGGGTCAGGCCCGCGCTCAGCATGAACAACAGCAAGCCGTAGCTGACGCCGTTGAGCAAAGAGAGGATGAAAAATTCCATGATGTAATTGAAACGCACAGCCCGACGAGTTCCGGCGGTCGTTCACCCGCCGGGCTCGGGGCATGCGCAGGCTCAGAAGCGCCTCGGGAAAGGGGCACTCGGCGACTCAAGGCTCAAGGCCGTTGCATCTGGCAACTCGTCGGGGTACTGGCGACGTACGCTGGGAACTCCTTCACGGGGACGAGCGTCATGCCGGTGTTCTCAGGGCTGTACGGATATTTTTTGTCGGCTTGCTTCCAGACCGTGATGAACAAGGGCTGCTGCAGCTGATGGTCGGTCTTGCGCATTTCGACCTCGCCGTTGAAGCTGTTGAAGCGTAGGCCCTCGAGGTTCGCGGCCACCTTGACCGGGTCGGTCGATTTGGCTTTGGCCATCGCCTCACTGAGCCCCTTGAAAACATGCACGACGGCGCCGGTATAGAAGTCGTCGTTGTAGCGCTTCTTGAACTCGGCCATCCATTGCTGCATCTGCCCGCCCATGTTGTAGTGGTTGTAGGCAACCTGATAGACCCGGCCCTCACCGTTCTTGCCCAGGGCCGAGGGGGTGCCGGTCACGCCGGTGTAGTAGGTGAAGAATTTGCCGGTGTAGCCGGCCTCGTTCGCGGCTTTGATGAGCAGAGCCAGGTCGGAGCCCCAGTTGCCGGTGATCACCGAGTCGGCCCCCGAAGCCTTGATCTTGGCGACATAGGGGGCAAAGTCTCGAACCTGCGCGAGCGGATGCAGGTCGTCCCCGACGATTTGGATGTCGGGGCGCTTGCGGGCCAGCATCTCTTTGGCGTACCGCGAAACCTGCTGCCCGTGTGAGTAGTTCTGGTTGAGCAAGTAAACCTTCTTCACCTCGGGCTGATCCTTGATGAAGGTGGTCAGCGCTTCCATCTTCATGGAGGTGTCGGCGTCGAAGCGGAAGTGCCAATAGTTGCACTTGCTGTTGGTGAAGTCCGGATCGACCGCCGCGTAGTTCAGGAAAACGACTTCCTTGCCGGGATTGCGTGCGTTGTGCTTGGCCACCGCCTCAATCAGCGCGCCAGCGACTGACGAACCGTTGCCTTGCGCGATATAGCGCACGCCTTGGTCGATCGCGGCTTTGAGGGCGTTGAGGCTCTCTGCAGGGCTGAGCTTGTTGTCGAAAGAAACCATCTCAAATTTCACGCCGGCCGGGTTGTTCTTGCTGAACTCTTCGGCCATGAACTTGAAACTGTTGAGCTGGTTGTTGCCGACCGGCCCCATCAGACCCGTGAGCGGATCGATGTGGGCGATTTTGACGGTCTCACCCTTTTGGGCATGGACCCAGCCCGCGCTGAGCATCAGGGCGGCTAGGGCGGCAAGCTTGAACATCGGCTTCATCGGTGTCTCCTGAGGTCTGTGGGTGGATCGAAGCGTGAGCCTAAAGGCGCTGGCCGTCGCGAGGATCAGGGATAGTCCCTATGGGCTATCGCCGATGCGACTCGGCTGCCGGCGCGCGACGCCAATACCCTTATGCCGTCGGCAAGCGGTAGTCGGCCAGCATTTCACGCAGCTTGGTCTTGAGCATTTTGCCGGTCGCACCCAGCGGAATCGCGTCGACAAAGACCACGTCGTCCGGAATTTGCCATTTGGCAATCTTGCCCTCGTAGAAGGCCAAAAGCTCTTCGCGGCTGAGTTCGGCACCGGGCCGCTTGACGACGACCACGATCGGCCGTTCGTCCCACTTCGGATGCTTGACACCGATGCATGCGGCCATTTGAACCGCGGGATGCGCCATCGCGATGTTTTCGACGTCGATCGAGCTGATCCACTCCCCGCCGGACTTGATGACATCCTTGCTGCGGTCGGTGATCTGCATGTAGCCGTCGGGGTCGATGGTGGCGACGTCCCCGGTCGGGAACCATCCGTCGACGAGCGGGTCACCGCCCTCGCCCTTGAAGTACTCGCGGATGATCCACGGGCCTTTGACGAGCAGATTGCCCGAGGTCTTGCCGTCCCAGGGCAGTTCGCGGCCCTCGGCGTCGACGATCTTCATGTCCACACCAAAGATGGCTCGGCCCTGCTTCATGCGGATTTTCATCTGCTCGTCCTCGGGGAGCCCGAGGTGCTTGTTCTTGAGCGTGCAGACGGTGCCGAGCGGGCTCATCTCCGTCATGCCCCAGGCATGCAGCACTTCGACGCCGTAGTCATTCTTGAACGCCTCGATCATGGCGGGCGGACAAGCCGATCCACCGATGACGGTACGCTTGAGGGTGCTGAAACGCAGACCGTGCGCCTTCATGTGCGCCAGCAGCATCTGCCAGACGGTCGGCACGCCCGCCGCGTAGGTCACCCCCTCGGCCTCGATCAGTTCATAGATCGACTTGCCGTCGAGCGCGGACCCCGGGAAAACCAGTTTCGAGCCGACCAACGCAGCCGAATATGGAATGCCCCAGGCGTTGACGTGGAACATCGGCACGACGGGCAAGATGGCATCGCGCGCGCTCAAGCACATCACGTCGGGCAAGGCAGCCGCGTAAGCGTGCAGGATGGTGGAGCGGTGGCTGTACAGCGCCGCCTTGGGGTTGCCGGTGGTGCCGCTGGTGTAGCACATGCTCGACGCCGCGTTTTCGTCGAAAACAGGCCAGTCATAGTCGGTGGACTGCCCAGCGACCCAATCTTCATAACTGCGCAAGCCCGGAATGCCGGTGTTGGCCGGCAGCGCGTGCGCTTCGCACAGCGCAATCCAGTGGCGCACCGTTGGGCATTTGCCGTGGATGGCCTGGATGATCGGCAGGAAGCTCATGTCGAAGCAAACGACCTGGTCCTCGGCGTGGTTGGCGATCCAAGCGATTTGGTCCGGATGCAGGCGCGGGTTGATGGTGTGCAGCACGCGACCCGAGCCGCTGACACCGAAATACAGCTCGAGATGCCGATAGCCATTCCAAGCGAGCGTGGCGACCCGGTCCCCCATGGCGAGGCCGAGGCCGTCGAGCGCGCCCGCGACCTGCCGGGAACGCGACGCCAAATCGCGGTAGGTGTAGCGGTGGATGTCGCCCTCCACACGGCGGGAGACGATCTCGGCGTCGCCATGGTGGCGCGCCGCGAACTCGATCAAGGCGGAAATCAACAGCGGTTGGCTTTGCATCAGGCCCATCAGCATGGTCAGGCTCCTTCGGTACTCGTTGGTTGTGGAACAGTCGTGGACGCATGATCCTAGGCCGAACATGCGGCTGTGCGCATCGGGGAACATCCGGACTCACCCCGCGGCCGGGAAGCGCACCGCACGCGGGTCCAATCGCCTGAAGTCCCTTTGCGCCGCAGGACGAAAGCGTCGCGACGACAATCCTGCCATGGATGTCGACGTCGCCCCAGCCTCCAGCGCGCCGCCGCTGGTTCGGGCTCCGCTGCAATGGCAAAACCGGTTCTCGAGGCTCGGTGGGGCTTTCTACGCCCGGATCGCGCCCCAACCGCTGCCCGCGCCATACTGGGTAGCTCGAAGCACCCGGCTCGGGGAGACGCTGGGCCTGCCGCCCCACTGGCTGGCCAGCGAGGAAGCCCTGGCGGTATTTGCCGGCAACGCGCCGCTGGCGGGCAGTGCGCCGCTGGCGAGCGTCTACGGTGGCCACCAGTTCGGCCATTGGGCGGGGCAGCTCGGCGATGGCCGCGCGATTCTGCTTGGCGAGGTTCTGACGCCCAGCGGTGAGAGCATGGAGCTGCAGCTCAAAGGCAGCGGGCTCACACCGTTTTCGCGCATGGGCGACGGTCGGGCCGTGTTGCGCTCGAGCATCCGTGAGTTTCTGGCCAGCGAAGCCATGCATGCCTTGGGCGTGCCGACGACGCGCGCGCTGTGCATCGTGGGATCGCCCGCGCCGGTGCTGCGCGAAACGGTGGAAACGGCGGCGGTGGTGACCCGCGCGGCGCCGAGCTTTCTGCGCTTTGGGCATTTCGAATATTTCGCCTGGCGCGGCAAGACCGAGGAACTGCGCGCCCTGCTCGACTATGCCGTCACGCACTTCTACCCGGAGTGCGAGCGGCAGGACGTGGCCGAGACCGCTTGCGCGCTGCTGGCTGCCGTCACGGAACGCACGGCCGGGTTGTTGGCGCACTGGCAGGCGGTGGGCTTTTGCCACGGCGTGATGAACACCGACAACATGAGCCTGCTCGGGCTCACGCTCGACTATGGCCCGTTTGCCTTCCTCGACGCGTTCGAGCCTGGCCACATCTGCAACCACACCGACGTCTACGGACGCTATGCCTTCGATCGACAGCCCGAAGTGGCGCGCTGGAACCTGTATTGCCTGGCCGAAGCCTTGCTGCCGCTGATCGGTGAGCCCGAGCGGGCCGTGCAGGCCCTCACGCCCTACCCGCGGCGTTTTGCGGCGGCGTTCGAGGCGCGCATGCGGGCCAAGCTCGGGCTGACCGATGCCCAGCCGGGCGACGGCATCTTGATCGACGAGGTGCTGGCGCTGCTGGCGCGCGAGCGGGTGGACTACACGATCTTTTGGCGCCGCCTCTCGCGGCACATCGCCGGCGATGCGCTCGCGCCCGTGCGCGACCTGTTCCTCGACCGACTCGCGTTCGACACCTGGATGCTCCGATATTCAGAGCGCCTTAGCTCCATTTCACGCCGGCACTCGGCTGCATTGATGCTCAAAACCAATCCCAAGTACATTTTGCGCAAGCATCTGGCCGAGGAGGTGATCCGGGCGGCGAGCGCGAGTGATTTCGCGCCGCTGGCCCGGTTGCAAACCGTGCTGGAGAGTCCCTTTGACGAGCACCCCGGCTGCGAATCGCTCGCCGATTTCCCGCCCGAGTGGGCGGCCCAACTCCAACTGAGCTGTTCCTCATGAGCACGATCGAGAAAACCGACGACGAATGGCGCGCGTTGCTCGCGGCCAAGGGTGCCGAACCGCTGGCCTTCGAGGTGACGCGCCGTGCGGCCACCGAGCGGCCTTTTACGGGCAAGTACGAACGGGTCTGGGCCGACGGCAGCTACCGCTGCATCTGCTGCGGCCAGTTGCTGTTCGACTCGAGCACCAAGTTCGATGCGGGCTGCGGCTGGCCGAGCTTCAGCGAGGCTGTGCCCGGTGCCATCACCGAGCGCATCGACCGCAGCCACGGCATGGTGCGGGTGGAGACGGTCTGCAGCCAGTGCGGCGCGCACCTGGGCCATGTGTTCGAAGATGGCCCCGCGCCCACCGGCCTGCGCTATTGCATGAATTCAGCCTCGCTAGACTTCGAGCCTCGCGCCCACGCGGCAAACCCTGCCGCCCCAGGCGACCCCACCCCCCGCGCCGAATGAAAATCGCCCTCGACTTCTTTCCGATCCTGCTGTTTTTCGCAGCCTACAAGCTCGCCGACATTTACACCGCGACCGCCGTGCTGATGGCCGCCACCGTGTTGCAAATGGGCGCGATGTATGCGATCGACCGCAAGCTGACCGCCATGCACAAGATCACGCTGGCGCTGGTGCTCGGTTTTGGCGCCCTCACGCTGGGCCTGCACGATGAACGCTTCATCAAGTGGAAGCCCACCGTGCTGTATGCCGGGTTGGCGCTGGGGCTGGGGCTGGCTTTGTGGGTCTGGCGCAAAAATTATCTCCAGTTGTTGCTGGGCAGCCAGCTGAGCCTGCCGCCGCGGGTGTGGCACCGGCTCAACGTCGCCTGGGTGCTCTACTGCGCGTTCATGGCCGGCATCAACGGCGTCGTCGCGGCTTTCTTCAGCACCGAAACCTGGGTCAACTTCAAGCTCTGGGGCTATGCCTTCCCGCTCGTGTTCATCCTCGCTCAGGCGGTCTATATCTCGCGCCACCTCGAGGCCGAAGACGCCCACGAAGGACGGCAGCAATGAGCCGCGCGCAGCCCTTGCATGAGCAGATGGCCGAGCGGCTGCGCGAGCGCTTGCGCCCGACCCAGCTCGAAGTCATCGATGAAAGCGCGCTGCACGCGGGGCATGCGGGCGCGAACGACAGCGGCGTCGGAACGCATTTCCGGGTGCGGATTGCCGCCCCGGTTTTCGAGGGCCGCAGCCGCGTGGCCCGGCATCGGCTTGTGTATGATGCGCTGCACGATTTTCTGGCCGCCGGCGTCCATGCCGTCGCCATCGAAATCCTCTGACACGGGCCACCGGCTGCCCCCTCTTGGCCGTGGTCCACGCAACAGCCCCCTTTTCCAGACCCTCAAGGATCGTTCCATGAAGAAGCAAGTTCTGCGCACCGTCGCAGTGGCCACCATGCTCGGCGCGCTGTCGCTGGGTGCCCTCGCTCAAAACCTCGCCATCGTCAACGGCAAGCCCGTGCCCAAGTCACGGCTGACGGCACTCGAGCAGCAGCTTGCACGTTCGGGCCGCCCGGTTCCTCCTGAGATGAAGGATCAACTCAAGGACGAGGTCATCACGCGAGAAATCTTCATGCAGGAAGCGACCAAGCGCGGCTTGGACGCCACGCAGGACTACAAGGAACAGCTGGAACTGGCCCGCCAGAGCATCCTGATCCGCGAACTGTTCGCCGACTACCAGAAGAAGAACCCGGTCACCGACGCCGAGCTGAAGGAAGAGTACGCCAAGTACGTCGCCGCCAACGGGGGCAAGGAGTACCGGGTTCGCCACATCCTGGTCGAGTCCGAAGAAGAGGCGAAAAAACTCATCGAGCAAATCAAGAACGGCGCGAAGTTCGAGGAGCTGGCCAAGAAGGCTTCGAAAGACCCCGGCTCGGCAGCCAACGGTGGCGATCTCGACTGGGCCAACGCCAACAGCTTCGTGCCCGAGTTTTCCAGCGCGATGGTGAAACTCAGCAAAGGTCAAATGACCGAAACGCCCGTGAAGTCGCAATTCGGCTGGCACATCATTCGCGTCGACGATGTGCGTGACGCCAAGCTGCCGACCTTCGAAGAACTCACCGAGCAGCAAAAGCAGCAGTTGCGCGCCCAGCTCGCGCAGCAAAAGCTCGCCAAGTTCCAAGACGAGCTGCGCGCCAAGGCCAAGGTGCAGTAAAGCGAGCCCCGTCGCCCCTCAAAAAGCCCGGCCGGAACCGGGCTTTTTCGTGTCCGCCCGGCCTTCTCCCCTTGGGTTCAGCGCAGCGCCTGCCATGCCATCAGCGCGCCTATCAGCACCGGCTGATGCAGCATGTACCAGGTGAGGCTCCATCGACCGAGCGTCACCAGCGGGCGGGCGGGCGCAGGCACGCGAACCTGCAGCCACTGCGGCCGCGCGCGCATCAGCCATTGCCCGGCCGCCACTCCCCAGAGCATCACGCCCAGCCAGGGGAACACCGGGACGTAATCCTCGGTGATGGGCTTGCGGCTCACCCAGCCGAGCCAAGCGAGCCATTTTTCGTCAAAAATCCAAGGAAATGGCCAATATCCCAGCGTGGAATGGACCGCTTGTGCTATAAAAGGCGTAGCAATCGCAAGTGCGCCGAGCGGCCAGAGCCAGCGACCCGCAGGCGCGCTCAAGCGTGCAATCACAAGCATGACCGCCAGCCCATGCAGCACGCCGAACCAGATGAAACTGCGCGGAAACATCAGGTACGAGCCCGCACTCACCAGCAGCGCGCAGCCGGCCACCTGCGTCCAGCGCCGCCAGAAGCGCGCCCAACCCTGCCCTTGGTGCCAAGCGATGGCCTGGCTCAGCCCCGCCGTCCACAGAAACAGACTCACGATGACCGTGCGCTGCAGGGTCCAAAACGGGTCCCGGTAGAACTCCGACTGCAGGTAGCCGAAGTGTCGCAGGTCGAAGCAGAAGTGATAAACCGTCATCCACACCACCGCCGCGCCCCGCAGGGCGTCGACGATCTCGAAACGGGTGGCGGATGGCTCAGAGAATCGCGGCACTCGCATGGCCCGAGCTTACCCGTATCGAAACCGCTGTCACCGCGCTTGCAGCCCGGATAATCGCCCGATGGCCTTACTTCCCCACCAGATCGAACTGCTGGCGCCCGCCCGCGATGCCGACATCGGTATCGAGGCGGTGAACCACGGCGCCGACGCCGTCTACATCGGCGGCCCGTCGTTCGGTGCCCGCGCCGCCGCCGACAACCCCGTCTCTGAGATCGAGCGGCTGGTCAAGCACGCGCACCGCTTTCATGCCCGCGTGTTCGTCACGCTCAACACCATCCTGCGTGACGACGAGCTCGAGCCCGCGCGCCGCCTGGTGCATGAGCTTTGGAACGCGGGCGTGGACGCGCTCATCATCCAGGACATGGGCTTGCTCGAACTCGACCTGCCGCCTATCGAACTGCACGCCAGCACCCAGTGCGACATCCGCACACCCGAGAAGGCCCGCTTTCTGCAGGACGTGGGCTTGTCGCAGCTCGTGCTCGCCCGCGAGCTCACGCTGGAACAAATCGCCGCCGTGCGCGCGGCAACCGATTCCGCGCGCAGCACGCTGGAGTTCTTCATCCACGGTGCGCTCTGCG
Source organism: Tibeticola sp. (assembly GCF_022759015.1). NCBI lineage: Bacteria > Pseudomonadati > Pseudomonadota > Betaproteobacteria > Burkholderiales > Comamonadaceae > Tibeticola > Tibeticola sp. Next base: position 12,323 of record NZ_JAEMQB010000173.1, read on the forward strand.
TGGCCTACAGCGGGCAGTGCTACATCAGTGAAGCCCACACCGGCCGCAGCGCCAACCGCGGCGACTGCTCGCAGGCCTGCCGCCTGCCCTATCAGGTGCTCGATGCCCAGGGCCGCTTCGTCGCGCACGACAAGCATGTGCTGTCGATGAAGGACAACAACCAGAGTGCGAACCTCGAAGCGCTCATCGACGCGGGCATCCGCAGCTTCAAGATCGAGGGCCGCTACAAAGACATGGGCTATGTGAAGAACATCACGGCCCACTACCGGGGCCTGCTCGACGGGTTGCTCGAAGCCCGCACGGACCTGGCCCGAGCCTCCGACGGGCGTTGCCGCTTCAGCTTCACCCCCGATCCGAACCAGAACTTCAACCGCGCCTTCACCGACTATTTCGTGCGCGGCCGACAGGCGGACATCGGCGCCTTCGACACGCCCAAGAACGCGGGGCAGCCGGTGGGCTGGGTGACGCAGGCCACCACCGAGTTCTTCGAGTTCGAAGCCGACGACCCCACGCTCGAACTGCACAACGGCGACGGCCTGTGCTATTTCGATGCGCAGCAGGAGCTCATGGGCGCGCAGATCAACCGGGCCGAGCGCGCAGGCCCCAACGGCCTGTGGCGCGCCTGGCCCAAAGACCCCATGAGTAGCCTGCGCGACCTGCGCCGCGGCACCCGCATCCACCGCAACCGCGACATGGCCTGGGTCCGCGCGCTCGAGAAAAAATCCGCTGAACGCCGCATCGGCGTGTGGATGCGCCTCAGTGAGACGCCCCATGCCGAAGGCCTGAGCCTGCTGCTCACCGACGAGGCCGGCCACGAGGCCCGCGCCGAGTTACCCCTGCCCTACGCAGCGCCGCGTGACGACGCCCCTGCAGCCGAGGCGCTGCGCGCGCAGCTCGCCCGGCTGGGCGAGACGATCTTCGAGCCGATCGACATCACGCTGGATCTGCCGCGCCCGTGGTTCGCTCCACCCTCACAGCTCAACCGGCTGCGCCGCGACGCCATCGCGGCGCTCGAAGCCGCGCGGGCCGCCGCATGGACGCGACCCCTGCGCGCCGCCCCGGTCGAGCCGCCGGTCGCCTACCCGGAAGACACGCTGAGCTACCTTGCCAACGTCTACAACCACAAGGCGCGTGACTTCTATGCCCGCCACGGCGTCAAGCTCATCGCTGCGGCGTTCGAGAGCCACGAGGAGGAAGGCGAAGTCAGCCTCATGATCACCAAGCACTGTGTGCGCTACTCGCTGAGCCTATGCCCCAAGCAGGCCAAAGGCGTCACGGGTGTGCAAGGAACGGTGCGCGCCGAGCCGCTGACGCTGCAGCACGGCAACGAGCGTCTGACGCTGCGCTTTGACTGCAAACCCTGCGAAATGCATGTGGTCGGGCGCCTCAAGCCGCGCGTTCGCGCCGCCGCCCGCGAGTTGCCGCTGCAGTTCTACCGCACCCGGCCGTCGCGCTGAGGTTTGAGCGCGCCCTCGGCCCCCCCTGCAGCCCTCAGCCCATAGAGCCGGTCCCTCGTAGACGCTGCACCACACCCCAAGCCCCAGCCACCAGACCGCCCAGCGCCAAACCGACGCCCGCGCCCAGCAGGAGCGTCAGCACTGCGGGCCAAGCCCCCGCCGGCGGCCAGTTGTGGCTCTGTTCGGCGACGGTTTCGATCGCGTGATGCAGCGGCGGCACGCCATGGGCGAGGATGCCACCACCCACCGTGAACATCGCCGCCGTGCCCAGCACCGAAAGCGCGCGCATGAATCGAGGCGCGGCCCGCAAGATACCCCGACCGATCGCACGGGACAGCGCCCGGGGCCGCGCGCTGAGCCAAAGACCGAAGTCGTCGGCCTTGACGATCGCTGCCACCAGGCCGTAGACCCCAACGGTCATCAGCACGCCGATACCCACGAGCACCGCGACGCGTTGCCCGAGCGGCGCCTCGGCCACCG
>NZ_JAEMQB010000097.1:0-10258 GCF_022759015.1 Tibeticola sp.
CCAACCCCGCCCGCCGTGGTCTGCTCGCCAGCCTGCTCGGCGTCGGCGCCTGGCTGACGCTGCCCGCGCAGGCCGCGCAGGCAGCCTCCGCCGGCGCTCCGGCCGCCGCCGCAGATGGCCGCTTGGTCGTCGTGTTCCTGCGCGGTGCCTACGACGGGCTCTCCGCCCTCGTGCCTTGGTCGGACCCCGAATACGCGCGGCTGCGGCCCAACATTGCCATTCCCGCGCCCGGCGCGGGCAACGAGGCCGCCCTGCGGCTGGACGAACGCTTCGCCCTGCACCCGGCGCTTGCTCCGCTGCTGCCGCTGTGGCAGGCCGGTGTGCTCGCGGCCATTCCTTGCGCGGGCTCACCCGACCCCACACGATCGCACTTTGACGCGCAGCACCACTGGGAAGTGGGCATACCGGGACGCAGCAGCGCACACGACGGCTGGCTCAACACCCTCGCGGCCGAACACCCCGGCAGCCGCGCACTCGGCGTCGGCGAAGCCAACCCGCTCATCCTCGCCGGCGCAGCCCCGGTGCAACTCGTGCCGCGCGGCCAGGCCGCCACCCGCGCCGGTGTGGTCGGGGCCGATGCCTCGCGCGCGGCCGTGCTGCGGCTGTATGCGGGCAACGATGCGCTCTCGCAAGCGTTTCGCGCCGGCGCCGACAGCCGCCTCGAAACCAGCCAGACCCTGGCGCAAGCGCAGGCCGCGGCCGAACCCGGCGCTGCAGCGCAGATGGCCCCGGGCATGATGGCTCCGGGGGCGAACGGCGTGGACGGCGCACGCCGCGAAATGATGGCCGCCAACAACGGCGCCGGGCCTGTGCGCGGTCTGCGGCTCGACGCGCAACACCTGGGCACGCTCATGCGCCGCGACCCCGCGATGCGCTGGGGTTTCCTTTCGGCCGGCGGCTGGGACACGCATGCGAACCAGGGCGCTGCGCGCGGCGCGCTGGCCAACAACCTCGCCGCGTTGGCCGAAGCGCTGGTGCAACTGCGGCAGGACTTCGACCGCCCCAACGATGTGGTGGCGGTGGTGAGCGAGTTCGGTCGCACCGCCGCCGAAAACGGCAGCCGCGGCACCGACCACGGCCACGGCAATGCCTTGTGGCTGATGGGCGATGCAGTGGCCGGCGGGCGCTGGCACGGCCGCTGGGATGGGCTGGCCGCCAGCGCGCTGCACGAGGGCCGCGACCTGCCGGTGCACCACGACTTCCGCGCGGTGTTCGCCCGGGTGCTCGGCCGCATCGCGGGCCTGGACGAAACCCAGGCCCAGCGCCTGTTCCCAGGCTACCGCCCCGATCCCGCGCTGGCGGGCCTGATGCGCGGCTGACGACGCCTCAAATCCGACAGGCTCCCAGCGGGGGCGCCCGCCGCGCGTGTCCGATCATCCATTCCCCGGCACCGCCAACGTGGCTGGGGCGAACGTTTCACAGCGTCAGGATGGTGCTGCCCACGGTCTGGCGCGACTCGAGCGCGCGGTGCGCCTCGGCCACGTCCCGGAGCGCAAAGCGCTGCGCGATGTGGATCTTCACCGCACCGCTTTGCACCACCTCGAACAATTCGTCGGCCATGGCCTGCGTGCGTTCGCGCGTGGCGATGTGGGTAAAAAGCGTCTGCCGCGTGACGTAGAGCGAACCCTTGGCGCCGAGGATGGCGGGGGCGAACGGCGGCACCGGGCCCGAAGCATTGCCAAAACTCACCATCAGCCCAAACGGACGCAGGCAGTCGAGCGAGCCGTCCCAGGTGTCTTTGCCGACCGAGTCGTAGACCACCTTGACGCCCTGGCCCTGGGTGATGTCCCGGACGCGCTGCACGAAGTTCTCGCGCCGGTAGTTGATGGCGTGCGCCGCCCCGTTGGCCAGCGCCAGCGCACACTTCTCGTCGCTGCCCGCGGTGCCGATGAGCTGCAGGCCCAGCGCCTTGGCCCACTGACAGGCGATCAGCCCCACGCCCCCGGCGGCGGCATGAAACAGCACGAAGTCTCCGCTTTGCAAGCCTTCGACCGGGCGCGTGCGTTTGAGCAGGTACTGCGCGGTCAGGCCTTTGAGCATCATGGCGGCGGCGGTGTCGAAGTCGATCGCATCGGGTAGGCGCACCACGCAGGTCGCGGGCATCACGCGGACTTCGCTGTAGCTGCCGGGCGGGTTGCTGGCGTACGCGGCGCGGTCCCCCGGCTTCAGATGCGTCACCCCCTCGCCGACGGCTTCGATGATGCCCGCGCCTTCCATGCCCAGACGCGCGGGCAGGCTGAGCGGGTAGAGCCCCGTGCGGTGGTAGACATCGATGAAGTTGAGCCCGATCGCCTTGTGGCGGATGCGCACCTCGCCCGGTCCAGGGTCGCCGACGTCCACGTCGACGAGCTTCATCTGTTCTGGGCCACCAAACTGGTCGATCTGCACGGCAAGCGTCATGAGGATTCCTCGAAGAACAAAGCGAGAAGGTAATCCTGCCACGTTCGCGCCAGCGCTGCACGCGCGAACCGGCTACAGTGCCGCCCCATGCCGCAAAAACTCGATGCACGCACCGCCTTCTATCTGACCTTGCCGCCGCTGCTGTGGGCGGGAAATGCCGTGGTGGGACGGCTCGTGCATGAGCTCGTGCCGCCGATCACGCTCAACCTGCTGCGCTGGCTGGGTGCAGCCCTCATCCTGATGCCGCTCGCCCCCTGGGTGCTGCGGCCAGCCAGCGGGCTCTATACCCACTGGCGGCGGTTTGCGCTGCTGGGGCTGTTGGGGGTGGGTTGCTACAACGCGCTGCAGTATCTGGCGCTGCAGACCTCGACGCCGCTGAACGTGACGCTGGTGGCATCGTCGATGCCGCTTTGGATGCTGGCGCTTGGGGCCTTGTTCTTCGGCGCGCGGGTGACGCGCGCGCAACTGGTGGGCGCGGCGCTGTCGATGAGTGGTGTGCTGGTGGTGCTCTCGCGCGGCGAACTTCGCCACCTGCTCGAACTGCGGCTGGTTGCGGGGGATGTGTTCATGCTGCTCGCCACCCTGTCTTGGGCCTGGTACAGCTGGCTGTTGTCGCGCCGCGCCGAGCCCGACGCCTTGCGGCGCGACTGGGCGGCGTTTTTGCTCGCCCAGGTGCTCTACGGTCTGGTGTGGTCGGGCGCGTTCACGGCGGCCGAGTGGGCGCTGACCGACGCGCACATTCAATGGGGATGGCCGCTGGTGGCCGCGCTGCTGTATGTCGCGGTCGGCCCGGCGGTCCTTGCCTACCGGAGCTGGGGCCAGGGCGTCGAGCGCGCTGGGCCGGCGCTGGCGGGCTTCTTCTCCAACCTCACGCCGCTGTTTGCGGCCGTGCTCTCGGCCGCGTTCCTGGGCGAACTTCCCCACCTGTACCACGCCTTGGCCTTCGGGCTGATCGTCGCGGGCATTGTGGTGTCTTCGCGGCGCTGAAAACCGGCCCGAGCGCCCGTGCGGCCGCGCACGGTGGCACGCGATGGGCGCGTGCCGGGGCGCAGTTGGGCTCAGAAGGTGCCCGGGTAGGCGCCGCCGTCGAGCAAGAGGTTTTGGCCGGTGAGGTAGCCCGCATGCACGCTGCAGAGGAAGGCGCAGACGGCGCCGAATTCTTCGGGGGTGCCGAAGCGGCGGGCCGGGATCTGGGCGATCTGCGCCTGCACGACCGCGTCCAGGCTGCGGCCGCTGCGCTCTGCGCTGGCTTGCAGCGTGGCGCGCAGGCGGTCGGTGTCGAATTTGCCCGGCAACAGGTTGTTGATCGTCACCCCGCGCGCGGCCAGATCCGAGCGCGCAAGCCCGGCCACGAAGCCGGTGAGGCCGCTGCGTGCGCCGTTGGAGAGCGCGAGGATGTCGATCGGTGCCTTGACCGCGCTCGAGGTGATGTTGACGATGCGGCCAAAGCCCCGCGCGGCCATGCCGTCGACCGTGGCCTTGATGAGTTCGATCGGGGTGAGCATGTTGGCCTCGACGGCGCGCAGCCAGTCCTGGTGGCTGAAGCTGCGGAAGTCGCCCGGCGGTGGCCCGCCCGCATTGGTGACGACGATGTCGAAGTCGCGCCCGGGCCCGCCCGGCGCGGAAAAGACCGCCTCACGACCAGCATCGGTGGTGATGTCCGCAGGCACAAACAGCAGCTTTGCCGGCTTGTTCCGGTCACTTTCTGCTCTCAATTTAGAAGCAGCCTCGATCAGACCATCGGCCCCACGTGCGTTGATGACGAGGTTGACGCCCTCGCGCGCGAGCGCCTGGGCGCAGCCGAACCCCAGCCCTTTGCTCGCGCCGCAGACCAGCGCCCATTTGCCAGCAAGCCCCAAATCCATCTCGATCCTCCTCACGCCCTGCGGCGCGTCACCAGAAACACTCCGCCGACCACCAACGCCGTGCCGGCGATGATCCAGCCGTTGAAAGGCTCGCCCAGCAGCAGCACGCCCATCAGGATGGTGGACATGGGTCCGATCATGCCCACCTGCGACGCCAGCCCTGCGCCGATGCGCTCGATGCCCATCATCACGAGCAGCACCGGCGCGGCGGTGCAGGCGGTGGCGTTGAGCAGCGACAACCAGATCACCGGCGGCGCGACCTGCGCGGCCGACAGCGGACGCAGCAGCAGGAACTGCACGATGCACAGCACGCAGGCCACCGAGGTGGCCAGGCCCGCCAGACGCAGCGCGCCCAGCCGCTGCACCAGTTCGCCGCTGTAGCTGAGGTACAGCGCATAGCTCAGCGCGCTCAGAAACACCAGCGCGGCACCCAGCGCGACATTGGGGCCTTGCAGGCTGGCCTCGTGCCCGAAGACGAGCAGCACGCCGCTGTAGCTCACCGCCATCGCGATGGCCTGATGGCGCTGCACCTTGCGGCCGTAAAGCAGCCAGCCCAGCAACAGCACGAGCGTTGGGTTGAGGTAGAGAATCAGCCGCTCGAACGAGGCGCTGATGTATTGCAGGCCCGCGAAGTCGAGAAAGCTCGCGAGGTAGTAGCCGGTGAAGCCCAGCCACAGCACGCCGAGCAGATCGCGGCGCGACAGCGCCGGCCGCCCCCGCCCCGCCCAAATGGCCATGGCAGCAAACAACGGCAGCGCAAACAACATGCGGTACATCAGCAGCGTGACCGCATCGACCCCATAGCGATAGGCCAGCTTGACGATGATGGCCTTGCCACTGAAGCCGATGGCGCCCAGCGCGGCCAGGAGCAGGCCCGGCAGCAAGCGGCCATCGGCGGCGGGGCGGGCATGTGCGCCCGAGGGAGGCTGGCGCATCAGTCTTCGACGAAGGCCTGCGCGCGGCGGGCCTGTATGGCGGGAACGATCACGACGAGCAGCAAGGCTGCGGCCGTGATCAGCAAACCCGCGGAGATCGGGCGCGTGACGAAGACGCTCCAGTCCCCGCGCGAGAGCAACAAGGCGCGGCGCAGATACTCCTCCATCATCGGGCCCAGGATGAAGCCCAGCAACAGCGGCGCGGGTTCGGCGCCGAGTTTGTGAAAGCCATAACCGATGAAGCCAAACAGCGCCACCATCCACACGTCGAAGGTGTTGTTGTTGGTGGTGTAGACGCCCATGGCGCAGAACAGCACGATGGCCGGATAGAGCCAGCGGTAGGGCACGGCCAGCAGGCGTATCCACAGACCGATCATCGGCAGGTTGAGCACCACGAGCATGAGGTTGCCGAGCCACATCAAGGCAATCAGGCCCCAGAACAGCTCGGGGTTGCCGGTCATCACGTTCGGGCCGGGCTGGATGTTGTGGATGGTCATCGCCCCAACCATCAGCGCCATCACCGCGTTGGGCGGGATGCCGAGCGTCAGCAGCGGGATGAACGAGGTCTGCGCGCCCGCGTTGTTGGCCGACTCGGGCGCGGCCACGCCGCGGATGTTGCCTTCGCCAAACGGCACCTCACCGGGCTGCAGCCGCGTTTTCTTTTCTGCCGTGTAGGCCGCAAACGATGCGAGCAGCGCACCACCGCCCGGCAAGATGCCCAACACCGTGCCGATGCCCGTGCCACGCAGGATGGCGGGCACCAGATGCCGCCAGTCCTCGCGCGTGGGCCACAGGCGCGTGACCCGCGCCGTGAACACCTCGCGTTGATCGGCATGGATCGAGAGGTTGGCGATGATTTCGGCATAGCCGAACGCGCCCATGGCAATGACGATGAAGCCGATGCCGTCGCTGAGTTCGGGGATGTCGAACGTGAACCGGGGCAGGCCCGAGTTGACGTCCGTCCCCACGAGCCCGAGCAGCATGCCCAGCAGAACCATGGCGATGGCCTTGAGCAGCGAGCCCGATGCGAGCACCACGGCGCCGATGAGCCCGAGCACCATGAGCGCAAAGTATTCGGCCGGGCCAAAGCGCAAGGCGAGCTCGGTCAGTGGCGCGGCGAACGCGGCCAACACCAACGTCGCGACGCTGCCCGCAAAGAAAGAGCCCAAGGCGGCGGCTGCCAGCGCCGCGCCGGCCCGACCGCGGCGCGCCATCTGATAGCCGTCGATCACGGTGACGACCGATGAGGCCTCGCCCGGCAGGTTGACCAGAATCGCCGTGGTCGAGCCGCCGTACTGCGCGCCGTAATAAATGCCCGCCAGCATGATGAGCGCGGCCACCGGCGGCAAAGCGTAGGTCGCGGGCAGCAGCATGGCAATCGTGGCGACCGGCCCGATACCGGGCAGCACGCCAATCAGCGTGCCCAGCAAGCAGCCGATGAAGCCATACAACAGGTTTTGCGCCGTGGCGGCTACCGAGAGGCCGAGCGCGAGGTGTTCGTACAGGTTCGAGAGCGCATCCATCCCACACCCCTCAAAACACGGGCCACACCGGCAAAGGCAGCTTGAGCAGCAGCACGAAGGTCGCCCAGCTCATGAATGCCAGCACCCCGGCGAGCATCAGCGTCTCGCGCAGGCGAAATTCACCATCGGCCAGACGCGCCACCAGCGTGAGCAGCACCACGCCCGCGATCAAACCCAGCGGCGGCAGCCCGATCACGGGTAGCCCCCCGAGACAGGCCCCGAATACGAGGTTGGCGAGCAGGATGAACACCAGTGGCCGCCATCCCCAAGCGCCGATGCGGCCGTCCGCGCCCGAGCCCTCGCCGCGGGCCATGAAGGCGCGCAGCGCGATGATCACCCCCAGCCCCGCCAGCAGCAGGCCGAGCAATTGCGGGAAGTAGCCCGGCCCCATGCGGGCTGCCGTGCCGATCGGGTAGCTGCGCGCACCCCAGGCAAACGCGCCGCCCGCGACCGAAAACATCAGCCCGGCAAAAAAATCTTGCTGATTCCCTCGCATCTTCACGCACCCTTGGATTCCGGCAAGGACGCGGGCGAAGATGGGGCCTCCCGCTCGGTGGTGACGGTGGAAGGGGTCGTGGCGGCGCGCGCGTCCGTCGGCCGCCAATCGATCGGTGGCGTTGCCGCGACCACTTCTTCGATGGTGGTGAGTCCTTCGGCCACGCGCAGCGCGCCGGCCAGCCGCAGCGGCCGCATGCCGCCGGCGACCGCTTGGCGCCGCAGGGCGTCGATGCTCGGTTGGGCTTGGCTCACGCAGGACTTGAACGCTTCACTGACGGTGAGCAGCTCGTACAAACCCATCCGGCCTTGGTAGCCGGTCATGCGGCAGTCGACGCAGCCGACCGGCCGATACGGCCGAAACCCCCCATTGATGCGCCAAGGCCGAACGAAAGCCTCGACCTCGGAGCGCGCCAGGTCGTCGGCCCGCACCTTGCAGGCCGGACAGAGCGTGCGCACCAGGCGCTGCGCGAGCACACCGAGCAGCGTGGCGTTGATGAGGTAGGGCGGCACGCCCAATTCCATCAGCCGCGTGATGGCGCTGGGCGCATCGTTGGTGTGCAGCGTGCTGAAGACGAGGTGGCCGGTGAGCGCGGCCTGCACGGCCATGTCGGCCGTCTCGGCGTCGCGGATTTCACCGACCATGATGATGTCGGGGTCCTGCCGCATCAGGGCACGCAAGCCTTCGCTGAAGCCGAGGTCGAGCTGCGGCTGCACCTGCGTCTGGTTGAAGGCTGGCTCGACCATTTCGATCGGGTCTTCGATCGTGCAGACGTTGACCGCATCGGTCGCCAGCCGTTTGAGCGTGGCGTAGAGCGTGGTGGTCTTGCCGCTGCCGGTGGGCCCCGTGACGAGAATGATGCCGTGGGCGCGCGCGGTCAGTGCTTCCCAGCGCTCGGCGTCGTGCTCCGAAAAGCCCAGCGCGGGCAGGTCCTTGACCGCCGTGTCGGGGTCGAAGATGCGCATGACGAGCTTTTCACCGAAGGCGGTGGGCAGGGTCGACAAACGCATCTCGATTTCGTCGCCACGGGGGCTTCGGGTCTTGATGCGCCCGTCCTGCGGGCGGCGACGCTCGACCACATCCATGCGGCCGAGCAGCTTGATGCGCGCGACCATCGCGCCCATGACGGCAACCGGCAGCTGATACACCGTGTGCAGCACGCCGTCGATGCGAAAGCGGATGTGGCCGTGCTCGCGCCGCGGCTCGAGGTGGATGTCGCTCGCGCGCTGGTCGAACGCGTATTGCCAAAGCCAGTCCACCACCTGGACGACGCCCTGGTCGTTCGCGTCGAGCGCGCGGTTGGTGCGCCCGAGTTCGACGAGCTGCTCGAAACTGGCGGCGGCCGCGTTGCCGCCAGTTTTCTGCGCGGCGCGCACCGACTTCGCCAGCGCATAAAACTCGGCCGTGTAGCGCTGGATCTCGGTCGGGTTGGCCAGCACCCGCCGCACCGGCCGGCGCACATGGCGCTCGACCTCGGCCACCCAGTCGCTGAGGAAGGGCTCGGCGGTGGCGACGACCACCTCCTGCGGCCCGACCTGCACCGGCAGCACGCGGTGACGCTCGGCGTAGCTCGCACTCATCACATCGGCGACTTTGCCGACATCGACCTTGAGCGGGTCGATGCGTTGATATGCCAGCCCCGCGCGCGCGGCCAGCCATTGCGTGAGGCTTTCGATGTCGAGCGCGCGGCCGTCGCTGGCGCGGCGCATCGAGACGCTGGCCAGCCGCACCAGCGGGTGCTGCGCGCTCTCGGCCTTGGCACAGCGCGAGGCGGTGCGCTCGGCCTCCTCGGCGGTAATGAGCCCGTCCTCGGCCGCCCACTGCACGAGTCGGCGCCAGTCCAGCGGGCCCTCGGGAACCGCGTTCGAACGAGCCGTGGGTGGAGCAGCGGGCGAGGTCATGGGGAGGGCTTCAGGTCTCGAACGGTTTGAACACGCGCAGCCATTTTCGCGCGGGCAGGCCCCAGCGGGTCTGGATCGTCTCGGCTTGCGCCTCGAGGGCGCTGCGGCGCGGGCGGCTGGGCGTGCGCTGGGCCAGCACGACCGTGTTGCCTTCCCGCGTGGGCTTGAACGCCCAGAGCGCCTCGGCGCCAAAGGCTGCGGCGATTTTCTGCACGCTGCGCTCGAAACTCGACGCACGGCCGAACAGGTTGACCGTCATGCAGCCATCCTCGGTCAGCAAGGCGCGGCAGTCCGCGTAAAAACCCTCGTCGTCGAGCACCGGCGCGGCGGCCTCGTGGTCGTACAGGTCGACCTGCAAGGCGTCGACGCTGCCCAGCCACTGTGGATCGCGGATCTCCTGCGCGGCGTCACCCAGCACGATCTTCAGCCGCGCATCCTCGGGCGGCAGCTTGAACCAGCCGCGGCAGGCGTGCAGCACCTGCGGGTTGAGCTCGATGACCGTGGTGCGCATGCGCAGCCGCTGATGGCAGAACTTGGTCAGTGCACCCGCGCCCAGCCCGAGCTGCATCGCATGCCGGGCCGAGACGCTCTCGGGCGCGACGAACAGCAGCCAGGCCATCATGCGCTGCACGTATTCGAGTTCGATCGCAAACGGATCGTCGATACGCATCGCACCCTGCACCCAATCGGTGCCCAGGTGCAGGCAGCGCACCCCATCGAAATCGGAAAAATGCACCTCGGGCAATTCGGCTCGGGCGGCGCCGCGTCGGGTCGTGGTCATGAACACAGGGAGGGGATCAAGGTCAACAGGGTCAGCGTTGCTCGGTCAGGCTTGCTCTTATGGCAACGCTGAATCAGTTCCTGCGATGGTACGCGCCCGGCCGCGGGATGGGATGCGAGGCACAAACCGCAGCCATAGCCGCAGCTATGGCGAGGATTTGCAACGAAGCAGACCGCCCGCAGCCGGGATGCGCGACGCGCGAGGGACTTGTTCAGCGTTGCCTTATACCAGCCCATGACGGGCAAACACGGCGCGCCAAGCCGCCAGTTTGCGTTCGAACGACCAGCTCGCGTTGGCCGGGCTGGTCGAGGGCAGGCGGTGCGACTCCAAAGGCCGGGGAAACGCCGCGAGCACGCG
>NZ_JAEMQB010000077.1:0-5119 GCF_022759015.1 Tibeticola sp.
GGCGGTGCGGTCAGCCGCGAGCGCGCGCTGGAGATCATGAAGGACTCGCGCATCGGCAGCTATGGCGCCATCGCGCTGGTGCTGGCCTTGTTGACCAAGGTGCTGCTGTTGGGCTTGCTGGTGCAGGCGGGTGGGGCGCTGGCCACCGCCTGGGCTTTGTTTGCTGCGCATGTGAGTTCGCGGCTGCTGCCGCTGCTGGTGATCGCCACGCTGCCGCATGTGGGCGACACGCCGCGGTCCAAAAGCAAGCCGCTGGCCGACGGGATCGACGCGGCCGGTCTGCTCGCGGGGTTGCTGTGGTGGGCGCTGGCCATGATGCTGCTCGCCGTGGCGGCGCCGGCTTGGCCTTGGTTTGCGGCGGTACTCGGCGCGTTCCTCGGCTTTTTGTGGATGTGGCGCCTGCTGGCGCGGCGGCTGCAGGGCTTCACTGGCGATGGGCTGGGGGCGACGCAGCAACTGGCCGAGTTGGGCTTTTACCTCGGGCTTGCCGTAGGCCTCGGCGGCCGCTTTGGATCCGGGTCGTGACCGGCACAACGCATCCCCGATGTCCACCGACCATAGCCCGATCCGGCTGCTGCTCGTGCGCCACGCCCCAGTGACGGGCATCGCGCCGGGTTGCTGCTATGGCGCGCTCGACCTTGCGGCCGATCCGGCAGCGACCCAGCGGGCGGCCGCAGCCATCGCGGCGCGGCTCGCCCCGGGGACGCCGGTGTGGAGCTCGAGCCGACGGCGCACCCGCCTGTTGGGCGAGGCGCTTCGGGCCTTGCGGCCGGACCTCGGGCCCATGCGCGCCGATGCGCGGCTCGATGAACTCGACTTTGGGCGCTGGGAGGGGCAGCCCTGGGCCGCCATCGACCGCACGGAATTCGAGGCCTGGATGGCCGACTTTGCGCATACCCGTGTCGGCGGGGGTGAGAGCGTGGCGCAACTGCTCGCGCGCGTGGCGGTGGCGGCCGATGCGGTGGCGGAGGAAGTCCGAGCCCAGCCGCGCACAGGGGCGGAGGGCCTCGCTCCGGACGCGGTCTGGATCACCCACGCCGGCGTCATCCGTGCCCTGGATTGGTTGTGCACGCGGCCGCGGGAACTGCCGCAGGCGGCGGATTGGCCAAGGCTGGCGTTGGATTTTGGCGCCGCGGTCGAGCGCTCATGGATGCCTCGATTTCAAAAACAATAGCAGTGAACGACGGATTCACGCCGGCATAGCGGCAAAATCGCTCAAATTTCGGCCTCAGCGCGTGCTGGACTTCGGTGCCGGCGTCTTGTCGGGGTATTCGCAGACCTGCGCGACGACGCAGCGCCAGCACTCGGGCTTGCGGGCTTTGCAGACATAGCGACCGAGCAGGATCAGCCAGTGGTGGGCATGCGTGCGGTAGCGCTCGGGGATGCGCTCGAGCAGTTGGCGCTCGACCTCCAGGGGGGTGCTTCCGCGGGCGAGCCCGGTGCGGTTGGCGACGCGAAAGACATGCGTGTCCACCGGCATCGTGGGTTCGCCAAACGCGACGTTGAGGACCACGTTCGCGGTTTTGCGGCCGACGCCGGGAAGCGACTCGAGTGCTTCGCGCGATCGCGGAACCTCACCACCGTACTGCTCGACCAGGATGCGGCAGGTCTCGATGATGTGCCGCGCCTTGCTGTGATAGAGGCCGATGCTGCTGATGTAGCGCTCGAGTCCCTCGACACCGAGTTCGAGCATTTTCTGCGGCGTGTTGGCCACCGCAAACAGCGCTCGGGTGGCTTTGTTGACACTCGCGTCGGTCGCCTGGGCCGAGAGCATGACGGCAATCAACAACTCGAACACGCTCGAGTATTCCAACTCGGTCGTTGGGTGCGGGTTTGCGGCTTCGAGCGCGGCAAAGAATGATTCGATGGCTTTCGGTTTGAGCATCAGGCAGGGGCGGCGGGTCGGTCGGTGTGCGGCTGGACAGGACGATCGGGGGGGGCGGCTAGCGCGCAGCGGCCGATGCGACCGTGGGCCAGCCGGATGCGGGAGGCGCTTCGATGTTCTTGAGCAGCGGCGAGAGCGCTCGCCAGACGGTCGGCGCACGGCCGGGGTCGGCATAGGCCGCAGGTCGGGCGTTGAGGCGCAGGGCCGCGCCGTGGCGCAGCGCCTGGCCCACGAGGTCTCCGTCGAAGCCAACGAGCACGATTTCAGGCACCGACATCGCGCCTTCGAAGGCCTCTTCGACCCGGTCGAGCAGACTCGCGTTGCGCTCGGGGTCGTTGCAAAGCAGCAGCGCGAACATGGCCCAGTCTTGCATGAGCGCGCGCCTCAAGCCGTGGAGCAGGTCGGCGCGCGCGACGGCGATCAGGCGCAGCGCGTAGGCACCGTACATCTGGTCGACGAAGGCGCCGCCTGCGTCGAGCCCACTCTCGCCCGCAAAGCGCCGGTAGTCGACGAACAGCTCGCGCTCGTTGGCCAGCCAGCGCAGCAGGTCGAACGCTTCGCTGCCGCCCGCGCTGCACAGGCCCACGCGCGTGTAGCACTCTGGGTCGGGCAGGTCCAAGGCTTCGGGCAGTTGCATCGGTGCCGTCAGGCGCCGCATCACCGAGGACGGCGCATATTGGCGACCCCGCTCGTGTTGTTGCGTGAGGTGCAGCACGCGCTCGCGCATCAGCAGCGGGCTCTCCAGGTTGGTCGACAACATCATCGACCACGGCGTCATCAACAGCCGCGGCCCGCGGCTCAGATGCACGATGCGCTGGCCATAGTGGCGATCGTCGTCGCGCACGCGGGCGCACAGAGCATCCACCGCCCGCTCCGGACCTTCGACCCAATGCACGAACCATCCGCTTTGAAACGCGAGCGCCGCGTGGATGCCGACCTGGGGGTTGTGCCGTAAGGCCGCGTCGCGGATGTGCTCCAGGGTGGCATAGGGCGTCTCGACGTTGTGGGCTTCGCTCGCGCAGACGACCCGCAGCACCGCTGCACTTTCGGCAGGGGCATCGGGCGGTTCCTGGGGGGAGCTGTTGTCCAGCATGGGGCGCGTTTCGCGGGTGGTGAATCGGAGAGAATGATGCATCCTACGCCGATTGAACCGATCTGTGCATCCGTAAACCTGAACCGAATAGGGTCACGATGACGATTTCTTTTGCCCAACGCCTCGACCATGTCGAAACCTCGGCCATCCGCGAGCTGTTCAAGCTGCTGGGCAAGCCCGGCATCATCAGCTTCGCAGGCGGCTTCCCCGACAGCGCGCTGTTCGATGTCGCAGGCATCCGCGCTGCGGTCAATGCCGCGCTCGATGCCGAGCCCGGCGCGGCGCTGCAATATGGCGCCACCGAAGGCTACGGCCCGCTGCGCGAGCAACTCGCCGCCTTCATGGCCACCAAAGGCGCGCGCGACGTCGCGCCCGAGCAGCTCATCGTCACCACCGGCAGCCAGCAGGCGCTCGACCTGATCGGCAAGACGCTGATCTCGCCCGGCGACAAGGTCATCGTCGAGGGGCCGCCCTTTCTCGCCACCATCCAGTGCTTTCGGCTCTACGGTGCCGAGCTCATCAGCGCGCCGATCGACGGGGACGGGGTGCAGACCGACGCGCTCGAACGCCTGATCGAGCAACACCGCCCGAAATTCGTCTACCTCATTCCGACCTTTGGCAACCCGAGCGGCGCGACGCTCAGCGCCGAGCGCCGCCGCGCAGTGCTGGAGATGGCGGTGCGCCACGACACCCTCATCGTCGAGGACGACCCCTATGGCGAGCTCTACTTCGACGCGCCGCCGCCGCCGAGCCTGCTCGCGCTCAGCGCCGAGGTGCCTGGCAGCCGCGCGCGCCTGGTGCACTGCGGCAGCCTCAGCAAGGTGCTGTCGCCGGGCCTGCGCGTGGGCTGGATGATCGCGCCGCCCGAGCTGCTGGCCAAGGCGACCATGTGCAAGCAGTTCAGCGACGCGCACACCAGCACCTTTGCCCAGGCCACCGCCGCCCATTACCTCGCCTCGGGCGCCATGCCGCAGACGCTCGCGCGGGTGCGTCAGGTCTACGCCGAGCGCGCCCGTGCCATGACCGAAGCCTTGCAGCTTGAGCTGGGCGCGGCCCTCGCGTTCGTGCCGCCGCGCGGAGGGCTGTTCGTGTGGGCCCGGCTGACGGGCGCGGGCGGCGCGCTCGCCGACGGGGACGAATTCGCGCGCCGTGCCATCGAGCGCGGAGTCGCCTTCGTGCCGGGCGCCCCTTTTTACGCGAGCCAGCCCGACCGTGCCACGCTGCGGCTGAGCTTTGCCACAGTCGGCGTGGACCGCATCGTCGAGGGCGTGCAGCGTTTGCGTGCGGCTTTGGGCAACGCTGAACAAGTCCCTCGCGTGCCGCGCATCCCGGCTGCGGGCGGTCTGCTTCGTTGCAAATCCTCGCCATAGCTGCTGCTATGGCTGTGGTTTGCGCCTCGCATCCCATCCCGCGGCCAGGCGCGCGCCATCGCGGGAACTTATTCAGCATTGCCCTTGCTGGGTTAGGAGGTTCCGTATGTCCGACCGGGTCATTCAGACGGCACGCTACAAGCTGTTTCCCTCGCCGCGCAACGCGCACCGCGAGGTGTTCGAGCACGAGGTGTTCGTGCCGCATCCCTATGCGCTGATCGACCTGCCGAGCTTCTACCTCGCAGGTCGCGCAAGCCTCTTTGCGGCTTGCCGTTTGTCCGACGGCAAGATGGGCCAGCTCGTCACCTTCGAGCTCGAGGCCGATGCGGCCAAATTCACCGCGAATTTCACGCCCGATTGAGCCCGCCATGGCTTTGCCCGTCGATACCTCGGCCATCACGCACGGCATCCAGCTTGCCGTCGCGCCGGTGTTTTTGCTCACTGCCGTCTCCGGCCTGATCGGGGCGGTGGCGGGGCGGCTTGCGCGCATCATCGACCGCGCGCGCGTGGTGGAGGCGCAAGCCTTGGCTTCGACCGATTCTGCCTTCCGCGCGCGTGCGCTGTCGGAAATCGCGCTCTTGCGCTGGCGCGGGCGGCTGGCCAATGGCGCGGTGGCTTTGCTCACGCTGTGCGCCTTTTTCATCGGCTTGACGATCATCGTGCTGTTCGTCGCCGAGACCACGGACTTTCAGGCGAGTCGGCTGGCCGTGGCGGGCTTCCTCGGTGGGATCGGCTGCTTTCTGGCGGCCTTGCTGTGCTTTTTCATCGAGA
>NZ_JAEMQB010000070.1:0-19137 GCF_022759015.1 Tibeticola sp.
ATACCTGGTCCAGGGTTTGGTTGAACAGCGCTTCGAGGTCCTCTTCGCCAGAGGCCTCCGCCGCGGAAGCGCCCGCGCTCGGCGCAGCCCGCTCGGCCATCTGGGTGACATAGACGCCCGAGGAGCCCGATGCGTCCAAGCGTGTCTCTGCCCAGGGTTTGCTTGGCTGGGCCGGCTCGGTTGACGGTTCGGTTCCCGTCGCTGCGGGCTCGGGCCGTTCGCCTCGGGCGTAGGCCTGGATCAAGTCGCCCAGCGCCTGCGGCCCCGGTTGCGGGTTCTCGCCCTTGGCCATTTCGTCGAGCATGCGCTCGATCACATCGCTTGCACGCAGGATGGCGTCGATCATGCCGCTGTCGGCGCTGAGCTGGTGGCTGCGCAGCTTGTCGAGCAGGTCTTCGAGGTGGTGACACCAGTCGACCATGTTTTGCGCTTCCAGAAAGCCAGCCCCGCCTTTGAGTGTGTGGAAGGCCCGAAAGATCGCGCCCAGCGTGGCCGCATCGGTGGGGTTGGCTTCGAGGCGCAGCAGCTGTTGTTGCGCCTCGGCCAGCAGTTCGCGGGATTCGGCGAGAAATTCTTGCAGGATGTCGTTGTCCATGGCGCGGCTACTCCTGGGGTCTTCAGATGCCGAGCTGGGCGAGCAGGTCGTCGACGTTACCCTGGTCGAGCCGCTCGCCGGTGAAGGTGTCTTCGTCAGCGGTGACGGCCGCGGCTGGAGCCAGGGCGCCAAGTTCATGAAGCGCATCCTGGATGCGTTGCTCGACCGCTTGCAGCAGCGTGATCGTCTTCTTGAGCCGCTGGCCGGCCAGATCTTGGCCCTGCTGGCTGGTGAGGATGGTCTGCAGACACTCGTCGAGCCGATCGAGGCGCGCATCGATGAAGCCGCCGTTGGTGGCGCGGATCGCACGCACTTCGGCCTGCGCAGCCTCGACGGCTTCGAGCGTGGCCATGGCCTGTTGTTCGCTCAGCCGCAGGGCTTCCTCGAGCGGGTGGCTTGCGCCGGGAATGTCCCGGGCGATGCCCATGATGCGGTGCACGCCTTCGGCGAGCAGGGCGTCGGCCTCGCGCAGCTTGGCTAAGGCTTCGATCGCGGTGTGGGAGTCGTAAGCAGGGCTGGTCATGATGGCGAATTACTCAGAGGCAGGCTTTTTGCCCAGGCGTTCGAGGATGCCCTCGATCTTGGTTTTGAGGACGTCGGCCGGGAAGGGTTTGACGATGTAACCGTTGACGCCCGCCTGTGCCGCGGCCAGGATGTTTTCCTTCTTGGCCTCCGCGGTCACCATCAACACCGGCAAAGAGCGGATGGCGGGGTCTTCGGACGCGCGGATGGCCTTGAGCAGGTCGATGCCCTGCATGTTGGGCATGTTCCAGTCGGTCACCACGAACTCGATGCCACCTTGCTGGATGCGTTTGAGGGCCTGGACGCCATCTTCGGCTTCGTCGATCGTTCCCGTGACGTAGCCGGTCTGCATCAACAGCCCTTTGACGATGCGGCGCATCGTCGGAAAGTCGTCGACGACGAGGAATTTCAAGGGGTACTCCTGGTTTTCAGTTTCGGGTTTGCGTGGACAGAACCATCGCCGATGCCCTGCTAACGGCACGTTTGGATACGACTTTATGGTCCGGAGAGAAATTATCGGGGTCAGTTCGGATGGGTTACGATTGTTGAAAGTTCGTCTATCCGCGGCCCCGCGCGACCATCTATGTTTCTGTTCATTGGCTACGTCATCACCTTGGCCGCCTTTCTGGGCGGGTTTGCGGCCTCCGGCGGGCATTTGCACTCCCTGTTCCAGCCCTTTGAGCTGGTGATGATTGGGGGCGGCGCGCTGGGCGCGTTCTTTGGAGCAACCTTCCCCAAGTCGTTCAAGGCCACGCTCAAGGCCTTGCCGACGGCGTTCAAGAGTGAGACCTACAGCAAGCAGCAGTACATGGAACTGCTCACGCTGCTCAACGATTTGTTTACCCGCATGCGGCAAAACGGCTTGATGTCGATCGAGGCCGACGTCGAGGACCCGCATGCCAGCGAAGTGTTCAAGAAGTACCCCGGCATCCTGAAGGATCACCATGTCATCGAGTTCATCACCGACTACCTGCGTTTGATGATCGGCGGGAATCTGGGCGTGATGGAAATGGAAAACCTCATGGACGTCGAGATCGAGACGCACCACCATGAGAGCCAGATGCCCATCCATGCGGTCAGCCGGCTCGCCGACAGCATGCCGGCCTTCGGTATCGTGGCGGCGGTGTTGGGCGTGGTGCACACCATGGCTTCGGTGGATCAGCCGCCCGCGGTCCTTGGCGAGCTGGTCGGCGCGGCGCTCGTGGGAACGATGTTGGGTATCTTGATCGGCTACGGATTCATCGCGCCGATTGCCACCCGCATGGAAGACCGGGCCGAGGAAGGAACCAAGATGTACCAGAGCATCAAGGTGGCACTGCTCGCGACCATGAACGCCTACCCGCCCCAAATTGCCGTGGAATTCGCGCGAAAAGTGCTCTACAGCACGGAACGCCCGAGCTTTGCAGAGCTGGAATCGCATCTGCGCAGCGCCAAAGGGAAGTGACGCATGGCCGAGCCGAACAAACCGCAGCCGATCGTCGTCAAGCGCATCAAAAAGGTCGCTGGCGGACACCACGGAGGCGCCTGGAAGATCGCCTATGCCGACTTCGTGACGGCGATGATGGCCTTCTTCCTGCTGATGTGGCTGCTGGGTTCGACCACCAAGGCGCAGTTGCAGGGCATCGCTGAATATTTTCAGAACCCGATGAAGGTCTCGATGGAGGGCGGGTCCGGCGCGGGCTCGGCGATGTCGGTCTTGCAAGCCGGCGGCACGGACCTCACGCGGACCACTGGGCAGGTACGCGATGGCAGCACGCCCGGGAAAGAAGTCAAACCGAACGCGACGACGGTGGTCGCGATCCGGGAGGCCGAAATCGACAAGGCCAACCTCCAGGCGCTCAAGGCTGCACTCGAAGCCCAGATCGACGCCAACCCGCAGCTGGCCGCGTTCAAGTCGCAGTTGATGATCGACATCACGCGCGAGGGTTTGCGCATTCAAGTGGTCGACAACGACAAGCGGCCCATGTTCGCCCTCGGGGGCGCACAGCTCGAGGGCTATGCGCGCACGATCTTCCAGGAGATCGCGCCTACGCTCAACCGGCTGCCGAACAAGATCAGCATCACGGGTCATACCGACGCCCTGATGTATCAGAACCAAGGCAAGGGCTACAGCAATTACAACCTTTCCGCCGATCGGGCCAACGCCGTACGCCAGGTGCTGGTGCAGTCTGGCCTCGAAGAGCAAAAGGTGCTGCGCGTGGTTGGGATGGGGTCGGCCGCGCCGTTCGATCCCAGCGACCCGAAGTCGCCGTTGAATCGGCGTGTGAGCATCGTGGTCTTGACGCAGGAAGCCGCCAAGCGCATCCTTGCCAACCAAGCCTTGGAGCAGGTCGCCACCGATGCCGAAGAGGCCAAGGGACAAATCGATGCCGGGCCCGGCGCGAGCTCTGGGGCAGCGTCGACGCCGGCGGCCAGGCAGCCGGCTCAGGCCGCGGCCAGTCGGTGATTCCGGGCTTGCCCTCAAGTTTTTCGAGTTGGTGTCGTTAACCCCGCTACGACATCCGGAAACCGTCTGGATGAGCTTTTCGAGTACGCGATGAATCCGATCCAAAACGCATTGGCAAGCATGATCAGCAGCGGTTCGGCGCAAAGCGTCGCTGCGGCTCAGGCTGGACGCGCGCCGGCGGTGGAAGCGCGACCGAAGCCGAGTTCGCCCGGCCAGGAACGGGTGACGATCTCCGATGCGGCCCGGCGACTCCAGGCCGGGCTCGCGGCAGATGATCCGAACCGTGCGGAGCGTCTGGGCCAGCTACGGGCACTGGTGGCGGCAGGACAGTATCCGGCTGACCCGAAAGCCATCGCTCAAGGCTTGCTGCGCGACAGCCGCGAAGTGCTCGCGGCCGTTCGTCCCGTCGCGTGACGCCGCTCGGTGCGGGCTCGAACGATCTTCGTCCCCTGTGAGCGTAAGCCCCGAACTCAATCGCGATCCGGCGCCGGTTCTGGCGCGGCTGCGCGCGGTGTTGGAGGCTGAGCATGCGGCACTCATCGGGGGGGATGCCGATGCCATCGAACGCCTGGCGGCGGAAAAGCTCGCTGCCTGTCGGGCGCTCGAGGCGCTGCTGTCCGTCGGTGACCTGACGCCGCCGCTCAAGGAAGAACTCCGCCGCCTCGGAGAAGCCAACCGCGCCAACGGTGCACTCGTCGGCGCCTTGCTAAAAAACGCCGAAGCCATGTTGTCTGCCCTGGGCGGTGCTGCCGGTGGTTCCTCGGCCTCGGTGTATCGGGGGGACGGTCAGGCGGCCGCATCTTTGTCCGCCGGGCGGCCCCTTGGGAAAGCCTGAACCCGGATGTTGATCCTCAGCCGTAGCAAAGGCGAAGCGATACGCATCGGTTCGGAGGTCCGCATCGTGGTGCTGCACGTCGGCGGTGGTCGGGTGCGATTGGGCATCGAGGGGCCACGCGAACTGTGCATTCTTCGTGAAGAGCTCTACACCGAGGTGGTGGACCTCAATCGGGCCGCGTCGCTGGCGCCGCAGAGTCCAGGTGCGCTCGATGCCTTCCTGAAAACGCAGGGATGTCCCGCGGCCGATGCGACAGACGTGCCACAGGAGGGACCGCATGCTTGAGGCGGATGCATCGGCGATCGAGCCTGGCGTGTCCGAGTTGAGCACCCGTTTCGGTCGCCTCACCGTACCGGCCCGGTTGGGATGGCGGTGCGAGCCGCCCTTGCCGGGTTTCGACGGACTGCACCAATACTTGGTTCTGAGTTGCGAGGGACAAGAGCCGTTTCTTTGGCTGCAGTCGGTGGAAAGCCCGGAGCTCGCGTTTTTGATCGCACCCGCAGAGGCGTTTGGGCTGCGCTACCGGGGGGGCATTGACGCGGAGGAGTCAGGGATGCCGGGCCCTTACGTGCTCGTCATCCTTCCGCGGCCTGGCGGCTCGGATTCGATCGGCTGTCACCGATGGGCGCCGCTGATGTTTGACCCGAGCACGCGCAGCTTTCATCAAAGAGTGTTCGAGCCCGACGAGGTCGAGGGAGCAGGAATTTGGTGCGGCTTGTCACCGCAGCGGCAGTCTGAGCTGCGGCGCGCTTGGGCTGGGGCGTTGTTGGACGTTCCGTCCCGAATTTCCGGTCAGTAGCGTCGTTCGCGCTCGCGGAGGGTTTCACGGTCGCGTCGCTGCACGTAGGCCATGACCCGTTGTTCAAAATTCGGGCTCATGTTCAGGAATTCGATCCCGACCGGACGCATCGGCTGTCGGATGCGGGTGTTGCGGACGGGGCCCACGAAGCGAACGCGCGCCTCGCTGGCGAGTTCGACGCCCTCGAGTTCAAACCGGACCTGTGGGAGGTATTCGCCTTCGCTGAGGACAAAGTCCGTGGGCGAGGTCAAGAGCAGACGCATGCCGCGTCCACTGATGTCGTGGCAGGTGCCGGTTAGGTTGCGAGCCCCGCGGCGCTCGATTTCCACGCGATTGATGTCGCCCGGGTTGACCAACACCCGAAAAAAGCTGCGTCGTTGCAGGTAGTAGGTGTTTTTCGGATAGTGAACGCGCAGCGCGCCATAGCCTTCCCACATGACCCGGTCGATGACCCGAGTTTCGAATCCGACATAAACCCCTTCGGATTTGCCCAGACAAAAAAACGGGTCGCCGTGCAAGACCAACGCGTTTCCATGTTCGGGGTTGAGTTCGTCGATGAGGATCTCGCCTTTGCCTCTGTCGAGGGCGAGGATCATCGAGGTGAACTCCTCGGCACGCCCGGTGGGGATGACGGCAATGGGCTCGCGACTTTGCTGCAGGCGGCTGAGGACCACCTCCGCCTTTTGTTGGGTCGTGAGGCGGTTTTCGTCCTTGAACAAGGTGGCGGTGACTTCGCGCATGATGTCGGGACTTGCCTGGATGGATCAGATGCCGAGATTCTCGGCCCAGGCGAGCGCTTCCAGATGCGCCATGGCCACTTGGTGCTCAGTCAGCCCGAGCAAGGCCGCCGTTTCTTCGAGTCCGGAGTCGAGGTCGGTCTCGCAGGCACGAGCGATGTGCAGGTAGGGGCCGAGCGGCCCCGCTTCTTGCTGGAGCGCGAGCGACACGGTCTCGGGCAGGGCCAGTGGCCCCAGTGCCTCCTCGAGCGTCGTGCCCAACATCACGTCCAACATCGAAAACACGCCGGTCACGAAGGCGTGATCGGCGAATTCATCGGGCATGGAGTGCCGCGCGAGGATTTCCATCATTCGGCCGCGGGTGAGGGCGTTCAGTGCGAGCGCCGAAGCCGCGCTGTGACTGGGCGTGGTGACGAGCAGCAAGACGAGCCAGCGGAAGAGCTTTTTGTAGCCGAGGATCAAGATCGCGTGGCGAAACGACGTGATTTCGGTCATCAGCCCGAACCCGGAGGAGTTGATGTAGCGCAGCAGCTTGTACGACAGCGCGGGGTCCCCCTTGAGGGTTTCTTCGAGCTCGGCGATTTCGGCCTGTTTGTTGACCTGATCGATCAAGCGCAAAACCGTGGTGTAGGCCGGTGTCAGGGCCTTGACGGTCACCGTTTGTGGCCGCGCGAAGTAATACCCCTGGAACAGATGAAACCCGGCCGTCAGATAGTTCTGAAACGCCTCATGGGTTTCCACTTTTTCGGCCACGAGTTGGACGCCGCTGAGCGACTCCAGTTTGCGGATCAAGGCGGGAAGTGCTGCGGCCGGCAAGGAGCGCGCGTCGATTTTCAGGAAACGGATGAACGGCAGCCAAGCTTTGTAGGCGGCAGTGGCGGTAAAGACGCCACCCGCAAACCGAAAGCCTTGCTCGGCCAGCCGCTGGATGTGCTCCACCGCTTGGGCAATTCGTTCGGGATCATCGACCGGGACTCGCGGAAGCTCGAGAATGACCCGCTCGGGTTGAACCAGGTCGAAGTGATCGCCACCGAGCTCCGAGAGCTGCACGTTGACGAAGGCCAACTTGTCACCGAAGAGGTTTTCACTGCCAACTTCGGAGAGCGCGTTGAAGAGCATCACCGAGTCCGCGTTGCCGGAGAGCGGCAATGGCGCAGCGGTCGACGTCGCGCTTTCGCGGGCCAGCAATTCGTAGCCGACGATTTTCTGTTTGCGGTCGACCAGCGGCTGGCGTGCGATGTGCACATGCCGCGCGCCGTTGGACGCCTCGGCGGCTGCATCGGGCGCGGAGGCGCCGGACATAGGTTCGGTCATGGGTGGCGAGTGTTTGTGATCATGCGCCTCAAGCGGGTTCGAGGCTGTGCATCGAAGTGGCAAATCATACGTCCGACCGCGTCCAGGCCGACAGCCAACTCCCGAGGTGATCCTCGAGCATCCAACGAGCGCGAACCTGTTGCTTCAGCGCGTCGCCCGCGGCACGCAGCGCACTGCGGTCGTTGGCGAGCTCGCGCAAGGCTTTGGTCCATTCCTTGAAACGGTTGGGCACCCGCACCACCGGAAAATCCCCCTGGTAGGGGACGATGTCGGTGCAGACGACGGCATAGCCCAATATGCCGTATTCGAGCAGTCGCAAATGGCTCTTGGCTTCGTTGAAGGGGTTGATTTCCAACGGGGCCACGGCGATGTCGAGGTCGAGCGCGGCGAGCTTGGCGGGGTATTGGTCCAGGGGCACGCCAGGGTGGAATTCTCGGACGTAGGGGCGCAGCGGCTCGGGGCACATACCAAAAAAGACCCAATCGAACTCATTGGCCGTCTCGCGCACGACGTCCCGCAGCAGTTCCAGGTCGCCGAGGTGGCCCACGCCGCCGGCCCAGCCCACCCGGGGTTTGGGGTGCTCTCGACGCGGCGGCTGCAGCGCCCCCCAGCGGGCGCGTTCGAGATAGTTGGGCTGAACGCGGACCTCATCACACAGCCCAGCATAGGCGCGTGCGAGCGGCTCGGTTGCCACCACCAGGCGATCGCACAGGCCGACCGCGCGGCGCAGGCGCTTGGGCATGTCCTTGTGCATGTTCTGGCGGTGAACGCTTTTTTGCGGCAGGTTCGTGATCAGGTCGTCGATTTCGAAAACCCGAAACGCCCGGGAGTGACGTCGGTGTTTTTCGAGGAATTCGATCTGGTGCCACTCGAGCTGGCGTTGCACGACGAGCGTGTCGGGCTCGATCCGTGCCATCTCGGCCGGCTCGAACAGGCGCATCGACTCCCAACCCTGCGTCATGCCGGCGCGGTTCAAGGCGCGCAGCGGCGCGATGATGCGGTACTCACCACAGCCTTCCCGGTCTGCCGCATGCGCGAGGATCCGGGGCCGTGGCCGCCAGTCTGGGTCCCAGCTCACGCAAGGCTGATCCTCGAGTTGGAATTCGGTGCTGGCAAGCGTCAAATGCCGGTTGTAGGCCGGATCTCGACCGAGCAGCGGCAGCCAGCGTCGATACATCGCCTCTTTCTCGGCTTCGAAGCGCTGGAGTTTGGCCGGGTCGGGCGGCGTCAAGGCTTCCTTCTGGGGCGGATTCGTTTGCGGCGCAGGGTTCTGCGCCTTTTGCGTGGCCGAGCCTTCATGCAGCAACAGCGCAAAAGCCGTGAACACGACCCGGTAGCCGGCGGTGCGCACCTTCAGGCAGAGGTCGATGTCGTTGTAGGAGACTTTGAATGCGGTCTCATCGAGCCCCCCGACTGCCTCGTAGAGCGAGCGGCGAATGAGCAGGCAGGCGCCAGTGACGGCCGAGAGGTCTTGCGTGAGCTGCGCGCGGCCAAAGTAGCCGCGGTCTTCGGGGGCGTGGCCAATGAACGGATGCTCGGCGGGACCGCGCATTCCCAGGATCACGCCAGCGTGTTGGATCCTTCCGTCGGGAAACAGCAGCTTCGCGCCGACGATGCCCACATCCGTTCGCACGGCATGACCCATCATTTCATCGAGCCAGTCCTCGTGCAGCGCGGCGGTGTCGTTGTTGAGCAGCAGCAGATACTCGCCGCGCGCCAGCCGGGCCGCCGCGTTGTTCATGGCCGAGAAGTTGAATGGCCCGGGTTGACGGACCACCCGAAGACGCCCCCCGAGCTCGGCTTCCTTCGCCTCGATCGCTGCGAGATAGCTGCGGGCTTCCGGCGTTTCACTGCCGTTGTCGATGATCAGAATTTCGTAAGCCGGGTAGCGGGTTTTCTCGATGACCGACTCGATGCAGCGCTGCAACAGCGGGAGCTGATCGCGCGTGGGGATGAGGATCGAGACGAGCGGCGGCACCTCGGGCAGGGGCCAGCGCACGCGAAATGACGGCGGAAACGGACCGGGCTCGGCTTTCGCACCGGGTGCCACGCGGTCGAGGTGGCGCTGCAAAGCCGCCTGGCCGGCGTCCAGAATTTCAGGGATCGAGCGCCGGGTATGCCCCGACCCCTGCAGACGGTGGTAGAGCACCTCGGGCACATGGCCGATGGCGGCCTCGCCCGCACCGCTGGCCTGCAGGTGCTCCCAAGCGCGGAGCATCCAGTCGTAGTCCTCGGCGCCGTCTGCCTGTGGGTCGAACCCGCCCAAGGTCTGGAACAGATCCCGCCGAATCAGCAGCAGGCCTCCGACATACGGGAGACTGCGCAGATAGTCGAGGTTGAAGTCGGGCTTGCAATGGGGGTGCAGGTGCTGCCCTTCGGCGCTGAGCTGGTCTTCGTCCGTGTAGACGATTTGCCACTCGGGATGCTGACGCAGCGCATGGGCGATGCGGAAGAACGCATCGGGGGCGAGTCGGTCCCCGGCATCGATGACGCCAACCCAATCGGCCCCACTGCCGATCAGCTGCGCGTTGGCGTCCGCGATCAGCGCTGCGGCGTCCCCGCGCGGCTCCAGCACCTGGGACTCGCCGGGCAGCCATTGATCCGCAAGACTGGCGGCGCTCGCATCAGCGCCGAAAGCGTTCTCGGGATGCGGCAGCACCGCAATCGTAAAGCGGGGCAGGCCCGCCGGCTCCTGGCGCCAGCGCTCGATCGTTTCTTCGGCCCAGGAGCGTTCGGTGGGCAAGCATCGAGCTTCGGGGAGCCAGGGCAGGGTTGGAAGGGGGGAGGGCTGAGTGTCCGTCTGACCGCCAATAGCCGAGGTGACCGCCTCTTTGAGTTGGACATCCTGTCCACCGCCGAGGTGCAGCCGGACTCTCCAGGCATGAGGCTCGCACCGGGTCAGTCGTGCCCGTGCCGCTTCGACGACGACCGCTGGAGCAATTTCCTCCATGCAGAATGATCGACCGAATTTGCACCGGGGATTGGTGTTTGGGGCGGGCAGATCATGCAGACAACCGGCGCAGTCGACCGGCGAGCGTAAGGCGGTCTGGTCGGCTCCGAAGGGCACGCGCAAGTGTGGATCGGCCATTCCGTAGAGGCCAACGGCAGGCGTCCCGACTGCGGCGGCGATATGCAGCAATGCGGAGTCGGGGCCCACGAGGAGGTCCGCAGTCGCAATGGCTGCAGCCGTTTCGCGCAAGTCCAGTCGATTGACGAGGTTGAGGATCCGTTCGGCCGCCGGCGGCTGAAAATCAGCGCCCGCACCAACGGCGATGATGCCGACCTCTGTGTCTGAGCTGAAGGAGCTGAGAAACTCTGCCCAATGAGAAGGTGGCCAGGAGCGATCTGGCGTCGCGCCCATATGGACCGCGACGATTCGTTTCACTGTTCCCCAGGATGGGCCCGCGCCCGCCATCCACTGGTTCACCTGGGCGTAATCGCGGCGGTCGAGGTGCAGTTCCAGCGCGGGGTTTGGTAGTGTGACTCCGGCCTCTTCGGCGTAGGCGCTCAGGATGTGCTGCTTTGGCCGCCGTTCGTAGGCGACGTCCAGATTGATGACCCGGTCATCTGGCCGAGGGCGGAAACCCGAGGACGTCGCCATCAGAAGGTCCACGTTCGGATTTCCCGCAAACACCTCGTCGATATCGGTCGAGACGACTATCGTGTGGTCTGGGAAGCGCTGCCGAACCGCGCGCACGATCGGCGTGGCTTGCAAGACATCCCCGCGCGCGTACCGCCGCTGCACCACGATCCTGGGGCGCGGAGGCGCTGGTCGGGGACCTTCGAGCAGCATGAGATAGTCCTCATCCCAGTCGGGATCGATTTGACTCAAAGGCGTGATGCGGCCCGTTTCTTCGAGCGCGTTTTCGGTGAATCGCGGCCGTCCCTGTCGCCAGTAATGAACCCGCTCGAAATGGGGTTGCAGGAAGTCCCGAATGCGGCGGTAGTTCCACGCGCTCCAATGATGCGGATTCAAATGGAACCCGTGCCAGCGTTCGCAGGGCAAAGACACTAGCATTCGACCGCCTGGCGCAAGGCGTCGCTTGAGTTCCATCAAAAAGGCTTCAGGGTCGGGCGTGTGTTCGATCGTTTCCAGTGAAAAAACCCAGTCGAAGCCGCTCTCCTCGAGCGCCTCGATCGGGCCCAGATGGAAGCGCGCGCGTGCGTCCGGATTGAGTCGTCGTGCGAGTCCAATCGCTAAGGCGTCGAGGTCGACGCCGAGGTAATCGGAAACCCCTGGGCGTCGCTCGAGCAGCCAAGCCGCGCCATATCCGGGTCCGGTTGCGACCTCCAGAATACGCCCGGAGTGG
Source organism: Tibeticola sp. (assembly GCF_022759015.1). NCBI lineage: Bacteria > Pseudomonadati > Pseudomonadota > Betaproteobacteria > Burkholderiales > Comamonadaceae > Tibeticola > Tibeticola sp. The sequence continues at coordinate 11,559 of NZ_JAEMQB010000070.1, forward strand.
ACCCGCTCCTGGACCCATTGATAGCGATTCAACACCTGGGCCGAGGTCCAATAGTTTTCGAGTCCCGGAATCGAGCGGCCGTCGAGCATTTGTTGGACCGAGCCACCGAACACCCGGTCAAAGTCGCCGATCGGGATGACTTGTCCCAGTCGCGGCTGTTGCCGCCATAAAGCCAGCACGCGCGAGGAAATTTCCGCCAGAAATTGGGCGGGCCAAGCAGCAAACACCTCGGGCCAAACAAGGCGATTTCGGAGAGTGTCCAGGGGCAACGCCAGCGCTGGAATCAAGCGTCCCCGGCTTGGGACGTCAAAGTACAGATCGGCGTGAGGCTGAGCTTGCCCCTCAATGAGCAGGGCGTCAAATCGGACCGTTACCGGTTCGATACGCTGCGCACTGAGCGTTTGCAGGGTGACGCGGCGATGCAGTTGCCGCTCGTTCAGCTTGGAATCAACGTCAAAAGCGCGCTGCAAGTTCAAGGTTCATCCTCGAGATCAAGGCGTTTTACCGAGGGCAATGCTGAGCCAGTCCCCGGCGTGCCGCGCAGCCCTGCCATCGTTTCGGCGATGGCGGCGGCTGGTGGGTTCATTGCTTGTACGACCCGTACTCTACAGATACTGGAACAGGTTCATCCCCTGTAACTGCACGAATGCCTTTTGCGCGGCTTGCAGGGCGGTCAGGCTCTGCTGGTAGCGTGTGATGACTTCGGGGTAGTTGATTTGGGTCAGTTCGGACTGCTCCGTTTGCAAGCGGACGGTGAGGCTGGTGTTTTGCGCCTGAACTGCCTGCACTTGTTGCAATCGGGCGCCGATGGCGGCCTGGGTGTCGAGCAGCCGAGTTTGGTTTTGGTCGAGGCTTGCGAGCGCGTTGCTGATCGCTTGGGCGCGACGCGCATTCGTGCCGGGCGATGTGTCGGTCGCCGTCAAGGCTGCGGCGAGCGACTGGAAGGTCTCGAACAGTCCCTGGGGCGGCGCCGCTTGCACGGTGAATTGATCGCCGTTGGCGGGCGTGCCCAGAATGGGGACGGTGATGGCCGGGCTGCCGCCGGGCGGCAAACCCAGGCTCATGCCCTCGGTGTAACTGCCGCTGGCCATCGGGGTGGGCGAAAACACGCCACCCGTTCCGCTGGTGATCGTGTAGGTGGTGCCGCTGCCGGAGCCGCTGAAGCTGATCTGGTATTGCGTGCCATTGACGAGCAACAGTTGGTCGGCCAGTGCGCGGTCATTCACCGTGCCCGGCCCGGCCGTGGCGCTGCCGCTGTTGGCCGGGTTGGAACTGACGGTGAACTGTCCGTTGGCCGCCCGGGCGCTGAGGAAAATGCCGTCGCCTGCGTCGCTGATGGCCGCGCTCAAGCTGGGGCCCAAGGCCAATTGGTTTTGGCCGCCATCGCCCAGATAGCGCACACGCCCGTCGGCCTCGAGCACGAAAGGCATCGCGTCGCTCTTGCTGCCCGCGAAGATGTAGTTGCCTTGGCCATCTTGGGTGTTCGCGTACTGCGCCAGCTGTTCGACATAGCCTTTCATGGCGGCCGCGGCGTTGCGCAGATCCTGCGCATTGACCGTGGCGTTGTTCATCTGCACGGCCAACTGCCGAACCTGGTCGATCAGCGTGCCCACGCTTTGCAGGGTCTTGCTTTCGAGTTGCAAAGCACCCTGGGCGTATTGGGCGTTCTGCGTGTAGGTGCCGAGCCGTTCGATCTGGCCGTTGAGCGCGGCGTTTTGAGCGACCGCCACCGGGGCATCCGAGGGGTTGACGATGCGGCTGCCAGTGGCGAGCTGCTGGCTCAGGGTGTTGAGCGTGTTCTGCTGGTTGAGGATGCCGGTGAGGCTGGAGCCGTAGAACTGGGGGGTACTGATGCGCATGGCGAGTCCACCGTTTGGGGTTACTGAACGGCCTGCAACAGTGAGGCAAACAGCGTGTTGCCCACCTGGATGGCTTTGGCGGCAGCCTGGTAAGCCTGCTGGAACTGGATCAACCGGGCGGCCTCCTCGTCGAGGTTGACCCCCGCGATCGCTTGGCGCGATGCTTCGTTTTGCCGCGCCACTGCCTCGGCGGCATTGGCCGTGTTTTGCGCGAGGTTGCCTTGACTGGCCACTCGGCCCACCAGCTGGGCATAGGCCGATTCGATGGAGGTGCGGGCGGGCGTCGTGGGCCCGGCATCGAGAAGCTTGGCCGTCTGCAACGCGGCCATGGCGCGGGCATTTCCGCCGTTGCCTGGCCCCGGTGGCGAGAGCGTAAAGGCGTCCCCCGACACGGCGGTATTGCCCGAAAGCGTCACGGTCCAATACCCGCCCGGACTGGGGCTGGGGTAGGGAACCGAGATCGTCGTCCCGCTGCTGCCAAGCGTCAGACTGCCCGTAGCGAGGATGGGCGCCGTGGTGCCGGGCTGGGTGACGGTAAAGCCGATGCTTTGTCCGCTGGTGCCGCCGCTCGTCAGCGTGATTTGCAACGCCTGCGGGGCGGTTGCGGAGACGAGCACGGAGCCGCTCGTGGCCGTAGCGGCGCCCGCCGAAAGCGTCAGGTTCCCCAGGTTGGTGTTGACCAGCGCACCGCTCGACAGCGCGCCGGCGCTGCTGACGTAGGGGGCGGCCGCGGCGATTTTCCTGGGGTCGGTCATCAATGCGCGCATACCGTAGGCGGCTGCGGCGGTCGGCTCGACCTGGAAGCGGTCGCCAGCCTGGGCGCCTTGGACACTCACCCGCACGCCGTCGAAGTCGAGCTGCGTGACTGGGCCCAAGTTGGAAACCGTCAGTGCGACCGCTTGCTGGGTGCTGCGGTCGATGGCATTCCACGCGGCGCCGTCGTAGCTCAGTTCGTAGGCCGTCGCCCTCAGCCGGCTGGTGTCTGTGACGCTACCGCTGATCGACACGCCGCTGCTGTTGCTGCTGGCCCCAAGCACCTGGACCGGACCGACCTCGAACAGAGGTCCACCAAACTGGCCGTTCAGATCGAGCCCCTGCGCTTGTTGGGCATTGACCGCGCTGGCCAGGCCGGTGGCGATCAGCCCGAGGCTGCGTTGGGCGGGTTGGAGCGACTGTTCGCGGAATTGAATCAAGGCGCCGAGCACGCCGCCTTGCAGGCTGGAGGACAGGCTGTTTGGGTTGCCCACATAGCCGATCTCCAGCGCGGACGGATCAAAGCTGCCGGGCTTGGCCTCGAGCGCGAGCGCACGCTCTCCCGCGACCAGCACCTGACCGTTCGAGGTGTAGATGTTCAGCGCGGCCCCTTGGCGCACGACGCTGATGCCGACCTGGCCTGCCAGTTCGGTGATCAGTTGGTCGCGCTGGTCCAGCAGCGTGTTCGGCGACTGGCCGGAACCCGACAAGTCGTTGATCTGCACATTGAGTTGTGCGATTTGGCGCGTGAGCTCATTGACCTGCTCGACCCCCTGGCGCAGCCGCAGATTGAGGGCATCGTTCATCTCATAGAGCTGGCTCGCCGTGGTCTGCACCGTCTGCGCGAGCGTTTGCGCCTGCCCCAACATGGTTTGCCGTGCAGCCGTGTCAGCGGGATAGGCCGCGACCTGCGCGACGCCGCTCGAGAAAAACCGGTTCAGCGAGGACCCGAGACCGGCGACGTCGTTCGCGATCAAGCCCACCAGCGGTTGCAGCAAGTCATTGAACGTTCGCGCGCCGCTGGCGCTGGCGGTCGAAGACCAGATCTGCCCTTGGACGAACGCGTCGTAAGAGCGACTGACGGTTTCGGCCAGGACGCCGTTGCCCAAATAAAGCCCGCCGAGTTGGCTGGGCGCCTGGGGCGTTTGCAGCAGGGTCTCGCGGCTGTAGCCCGGCGTGTTGACGTTGGCGATGTTGTTGCCCGTGACTTGCAGGGCTTTTTGAGCGGCCTGCAGCCCCGTGAGGGCGTTGCCGACGAGGCCAGAGATCCCGCCCATGTCAGCCTCTCCCCAGGCTATGTCGCGTCGGCACGGCCGCAGCCGGCGCGGCGGAATAGAGCGCCGAGGAAGCCGCCCGGTGGTGGCGCTCGAGCATTGAGGCGAGGGCGGCCAGGCGCTGCTCGACGAGGGCTTCGAGTTCGGCGGACTCCGCTTGGAGTTGCCGCACCAGCGCGTCTAAGGTTTCGGAGGTGGTGGTGGCTTGCCTGGACTGACGTCGGGCGGCGTGCGCGGCCAAGGCCTCGAGCAGAGGCGGCCAGACCGGCTCGACCGGCAACGGCGAGGCGTCGTGGTCGTTCGCGGGGACTGCACGTATCCCGGTCGTTGCCGTGAGCGCCCGACGTTGCGCCTGCAGCGAGGCAAGGACGCGCTGGACGGCCTCGGCTTCGTCGACCTCGAAATCCGTTGGGGCGTAGGGCATGGAAAGACTCCGCGAGTGTGGCTCCATAACGTCACGATAGCCGTTCGCTTGAGCCCGCTGGCACCGCCGGTTTCGCGAGCCAGGCACCACGGCCGAGCGCGCCCAGGGCTGCCTTCATCCGCGGGCTGTCGGCAATCGCGACGAGCTTTTCGGCGTAGGCCGGGTCGGTGGCGTAACCCGCGCGCTGGATCGCCCGCGCATACGCCTCGACGCTTTGTTGTCCCAAGGCCTGGGCGTACCGGGCCGAGCGCGACAGCAGTTGGGTGAAGCCTTCGACGCTGTCGGAAATGTCTTGATAGGCCCGGAAGGCCGCATGCTGCACGACCTGGCCAAGCGGGGTGTATTCGGTGGTCTTGAGGGTCTGGATGCTCTGCGTTTCGCCGCCCGCCGCCTTGATGCCAAAGAGGTTGTTGCCTGGGGCGTGCCGCCCCCAACCGGTCTCCAGCGCGGCTTGGGCGAGCAAGGCCACCGGGCTCACCCGCAGGGCCTGGGCGGCTCGCTCCACATGCGGCAGCAGCGAGGCCACGAAGTCGCGCGGCGCGCTCGCGGAATCGCTGCTGGCAGCCGCGGACGTCGCGGGCCGATTCACCGCAGCTGCAGTGGAGGGGGCGCCTGCGGCCGCAGTCGCCTGGGCCGCGCGTGGTGGAACGCCCGGCGGGTTCGGCTGCGGGGCGTTTTGCGGCGGCTGGGGCGGGGAGGGCTCGACGCGCACGGGTGGTTGGGTCGCGGCCGGCTGGCTTCCCATGGGCGCATCGACCGGAGCCGGGGTGACTGAAGGAGCCGCGGGCGAGGCGGGCGCGGTGACCGGGGCGTTGGGGCGCCCGTAGCGCACGCTCAATTCCTTGGCGAGGAAGCTGCCGAGTCCGAGGCCGGGGCCTTGGCTGAGCGTGGTGGCCAGTTGCTGCTGGTACAGCGACTGAAGCACCGGAGCGGCCGTTTCGCCAAGCAGATTGGGCCCGAAGGACGTCTTCCCCATGGCCGCAAGCATCTGCTGCAGCAGCAGGGCCTCGAATTGCCGCGCAACGGCCTTGAGCGTGGCCGGGTCGGCCGGTGCTTGGCTGGCCGCATGCTTGAGCCGATGCAGCCCATCGAACGACAAGGCCTCGGTCGCGCGGGCGGCCGAAGCGCTGGGGTTTGAAGGAAGCATCGGATTCATGGAGTAGGAGCGGCTCAAATGACTTCGATTTGCGCCTGTAGGGCTCCGGCGGATTTCATGGCCTGCAGGATGGCGATCAGGTCGCTCGGGCTGGCGCCGACTGCATTGAGGGCGCGGACGACCGCCTCGAGTGTGACACCGGCGTTGAACATCATGAGTTTCGCTTTGTCCTGTTGGACCTTGACGTCGGTCTTCGGGGTCACGACGGTCTGACCGGCACCGAAGGGGTTGGGTTGACTCGCCTGGTACTCGGTGTCGATCGTGACCGAGAGGTTGCCGTGCGCGACGGCGCAGGTGCCGAGCGTCACGTTCTGGCCCAGCACGACCGTTCCGCTGCGGGCGTCGACGACGACGCGCGCGGGCGGGGCGTCGGGTTGAATCTCGAGGGCTTGCAGCCGGCCCAGAAAGGCGGTGCGCTCGCCGGGTGTTGGCGGGGCGTTGACCTGAATCGTCCCTGCATCGATCGCGAGCGCGGTGCCGGGGCCGAAGGTCTCGTTGATGCGCTCGCTGATGCGGCTGGCCGTGCCGAAGCTGGGCGTGCCGAGCGAGAGCACCACTGCGCCGCCGGGCTGCAGGCCCGAGGTTACGGCGCGCTCGACGGTAGCACCATTGGCGACCGTTCCCGCGGTCAGAAAATTGGTTTGGCTGCTGCTGCCGCCGGACTTGGCGCCATAGCCGCTGACCACCACATTGCCTTGCGCTACGGCATAGGTTTGTCCGTCGGCGCCTTTGAGCGGGGTCATGATGAGCGATCCACCCGCGAGGCTCGACGCGTTGCCCACCGTCGACACGGTGACATCGATTTGTTGGCCCGGACGCGCGAACGGCGGCAGGTTCGCCGTGACCAGGACGGCGGCGACATTCTTGGGCTGCAGGTTGCTGGCCACCCCTGGCGGCAGGTTGATGCCCAGCCGCTGAAACATCGCCAGCATCGATTGCGTCGTGAAGGGGACCTGGGTGGCCTGGTCGCCCGTTCCGGCGAGGCCGACGACGAGGCCATAGCCGACGAGCTGGTTGATGCGCACCCCCTCGATCGCCGTGAGGTCGCGGATGGTTGCAGCCGAACTCACCATGGACACGCAAAACAGCAGCCAGGCGCTGGCGAGCGCGCGCAGCGCCGGCCACACGCCGGTTGGGCGCAGGGGGCGGGCAGTCTTGAGTGAGGAGAGCATCATGTTCAGAACGGCCAGAGGGAGAGGAAGAAGCTCGTCAGCCAGGGCACCTTTGCTGCGGCATACACATCGCCATTGCCGCTGTATTCCACCCGTGCATTTGCAATCTGGGTGCTGAGCACCGTGTTTTGTGGGCTGACATCCTGCGCGCGGACGACTCCGGCGACGCGGATGAATTCGCGCCCTCCGTTGAGGGTGACCTCTTTTTGGCCGGAGATTTCGAGGTTGCCGTTGGGCCAAACCCGTGTCACCGTGGCTTGCAGCGTCGTGGTGAAGCTGTTGCTTTGGGCCGTGCTGCCATCGCCCGAGAATTTGGTGCTCGAACTCATGCCGATGTCGGGGCTGTAGCCGCCTCCCAGCGTGACGGGCTTGCCGAACAGCGACTTCAGCCCGGCGCTGACATCGTCCGATTGCTTCACCGCCGTGTTGCTGGCTTTGGTGGCGTTCGCGTTTTCCTTGACCAAGATGGTGATGAGGTCGCCGACCCGATGCGCACGCCCGTCCTCGAACAAGGCGATGTTCGTGTTGCTTTGCCAAATCGCGCCGTTGGCGGCGGCTCGCGCGTCCAAGGGCGCGGGTTCGGCGGGGCTGGGCAGCGGCTGGATCGGCGCTTGGGCCTCGAGGCGCGGCGGGCTGACGCAGCCGCCCAGCGTGAAGGCGCAGGCGAGAACGACCCAGCCGACCGCGGGACTCCGGAACAGGCGGCCGCCAGGCGTAGCGCCCCGGACCCCGCGGCCGAGCACGCGTGCCCGCTGGGCCTGATGCAGCCGTGTTTCAGAGGTTGTTGTTGACATATTGGAGCATCTGGTCCGAGGCTTGGACTGCCTTGCTGTTGATCTCGTAGGCCCGTTGGGTCGAAATCATGTCGACCAGTTCGGCCACCACGTTGACGTTGGACGCTTCGACGAAGCCTTGCTGCACGGCACCGAGGCCGTTGAGCG
>NZ_JAEMQB010000066.1:0-21509 GCF_022759015.1 Tibeticola sp.
GCGCCGCCCAGGCGGCCGGCACGCCGGTCACATGCATCGGCACGATCGAAGCCGCGCCGGGCCTGCGCCTGCGCGCAACCGGCGGTGTCCGCCCCTGCCCCTACGGCGGCTACGACCATTTCGCCGCCCGAGTTGCCACCGAAGTCGGGGTCAGCGCTGCGGATAATGAAACCATGCCCATCGAAACCACGCCCTCCGCTGCATCCCCCGACGCCGCCGACCGGTCTGCATCCGTGCCGGAAGCAGCCCCGGCAGCATGCCCCGCCTCGAGCCTGCCGCCGCTGCCGCCGCGGGCCACGGCGCGCTTCATGCTCGCGCATCCGGCGCATGCGATTGCGCTGGGCTTCGGCTCGGGCCTGTCACCGGTCGCGCCGGGGACGGCCGGCACGCTCTGGGCCTGGCTGGCGTGGGCGGCGCTTGCACCCTGGCTCACACCGGCGCAACAAGGATTTTTCATCCTCGGCGCGTTGCTGGTGGGCTGGTGGGCCTGCACCGTCACCGCGCGCAACCTCGGCACCGACGACCCGAGCGCCATCGTCTGGGACGAGGTGGTCGCTTTCTGGCTGGTGCTGTGGTTGCTGCTGCCTGCGAGCTGGCTCGCGCAGACGGTGGCGTTTGCGCTGTTTCGCGCTTTCGACGCCATCAAGCGCGGCCCGGTGGGCTGGGCCGACCGGGTGTTTCACGGCCGCGGCTGGCGCGGCGGCTGGGGGATTTTGTTCGACGACCTGGTCGCTGCGTTCTGCACGCTGCTGGTGATCGCCGCCTGGCGCGCCTGGCTGGCCTGAGAGGCTGAGGGCCCTGGGCGTGGCAGCGGGGTCGCTCTGTTTTCAGGAGCATCAAATGACCGAAATACGCCGGGAACTGGCCGAAAAACTGCAAAAACTCGGCTGGATGATGGCCACCGCCGAAAGCTGCACCGGCGGCCTGATCGCAGCGGCCTGCACGGACCTGGCGGGCTCGAGCGCCTGGTTCGAGCGCGGCTTCGTCACCTACTCCAACGCCGCCAAGGCCGAACTGCTGGGTGTGGACCCCGCGCTGATCGAGCGTTTTGGCGCCGTGAGCGAGCCCGTGGCGCGCGCGATGGCCGAGGGTGCGCTCCGACACGCGCATGCCCAGATGAGCGTCGCCGTCACCGGCATCGCGGGCCCGACCGGCGGCAGCCCTGAAAAACCCGTGGGCACGGTTTGGTTCGGCTGGAGCCTGCGCACACCCGAGGGTGGGCTGCACACCGAAACCGAGCACCGCCGCTTCGACGGCGACCGCGCCGCGGTGCGCGCGCAAACGGTGGCGCATGCGCTGGCGGGAATCGTGCGCCGGTTGAGTCCAGCTTGAAGCCGTCCCGGACAAGGGCCGGAGGCTGCGCCGCGCGAGCGCCGGGTTCGCGTGGCGCTTACTTGCGGCGAAACTGCTTGTGGCAGCTCGTGCACTGGTCCTGCACGGCGTTGACCGCGCGGCGCATGGCGTCGAGGTCGTCGCCTTTGGCGGCGGCGAGCAGGGTTTGGGTGGCGGCGACGTACTGCTCGCGGGCTTTCGTGAACTCGGCAGCCTGGCTCCAGACCTCGGGCTTGGCGCGGCTCGGTGGGTAGTTGGCGTCGGGCGTGAAATACGGCCAAGGCTCGGGCGCGAGCCGCGCGAGCTCCTCGGCCTGGGCGAGGAATTTCTCGCGCTTGTAGGGCTCGCGCTCGCGCGCGACCAGGCCCATGGGCTCGAGGGTTTTGGCGAACTGCTTGAAGATCGCTCGGCGCTTGGTCACGGGCTGGCCCGGGTGGTCGTCAGGGGGCTCGCCGCTGCAGGCGGCAAGCCCCACGGCCACGAGCAGGGCCAGCACCAGCACACTCAAGCTCAAGCGCAGGCTGCGGATCATCGGAATCGATGGCATGGGTGTCGATGGCATGGGTGTCGATGGCATGGGTGAAGGATGGAAGGCAGGGCGCGCGCCGGGCTGGGCGCTCACTGGCCGCAGCACTTCTTGTATTTCTTGCCGCTGCCGCAGGGACACGGGTCGTTGCGGCCCGGCTTCAGGGCTCGGCGCACGGTTTCGACGCGCGGGCCAAGGGAGGCCCAGACGTCGTGCAGGTCGTACACCGCCCAGATCGCGTCGGCATAGGCGTCGAGGCGCGACTCGCTGATGCTGGGCGGGCCGTCTTCGGAAAAAGGCGAGAGCGTGGGCGGATCGCAGTCGTCTTCGGTGAGCGCATGGATCGCATCGAGGCTGTCGTCGATCAGGTCGGCGGCCTCGCGGTCGCGCGGCAGCGCCCAGTCTTCGGGCCAGCTTTCGACGGCGGTCAGGAAGCCGATGGCCCAGACCTGCGCGAACGAGGGCAGCTCCGCGCCACCGACTTCCTGCTCGAACGCGCGCCGATCGTCTTCGGACAGTTGCGCGACCATGCCGCGCATGTCGAGCAGTTCGGGCGCGTAGGCCTGCGGGTCGTCGAGGTTCTCCACCTCGGCTTGGAGCGCGGCCTTGACCTGCGCCAGACGGCGCTCCCACAGTTCGACGAAGCGCGCCGCCTGGGCGGCGTCGGCAAACACGCCGAACGTGCCCTCGCCGCCCGCGACAGAGGCGTCGTCGGTGCCGCCGCCGAACAGCACCTGCAGCGCTTCGGCCGTGGGCACGGGCGTGCGCGCGCAGGCCAGCGCGGCGATGAAGCCCTCGCAGAATTCCCACTGCGGGATGTCTTCGTTGCGCGTGCGCAGGTCGTCGAGGATGGTTTCGAGCGTCTCGTAGTCCTCGGGTTGCATTTCGGCGCCCTGCGGCGCGGGGGTGGTGGTGTCAGCGGTCATGCGGGGCCTCGTTCGGCAAGCGGCGGTGGGGAAAGCGTCGGCGCAGGCTCGGGAAAACCCGAAGTGTAGTCGCGCGCGGCGCGCACGCCGTGTGCGACCAAGCGTCGGCGCGTGGCCAGCACGGCGCGGTCTTTGCTGAGCAGCACCGCGCGGTAGGCCACGGCCAAGTCGATGAATTTCTGGTCATCGGCGTCGCGGCAGACCACGGGGGCGCGGGGCGCCGGCGCCACGCTGTGACTGGCAGCGTCGTAGCGCTCGAGTAGCGTGGCCGCCTCGAGGCCATGAAACCGGCGCCGCGGCACGATTTGCGGGTAGTCGAGGACGCGACGGAATTCCTCGCGCATCGCGGGCGTGGTCAGCCACACGTGGCGACCGGCTTCGAGCGCGCGCGCGAGCGGCTCGGCGGCCGGGTCGGCAAAGAGCAGCAGGTCGAGCGCGATGTTGGTGTCGAGCACGAGCGCGCGGCCGGCGTAGGCCTCGTTCATCCCGGCGCCCCGGGCTGCGCGGCGGCGTCTGCCGCGGGCCCGCGCGCGGGCCGCACCGCGCCGCGCACCAGGTCGAAGCGGAACAGCCGGCATTCGATCGGGCCGTTCCACATCGGCACGCGGCGGCTTTCTTTGAGGCGCATTTTGGCCGGCAGCTTGAGGTCGGGCGTGAGCAACCAGGCAGTCCAGCCCGCGTAGTGGCGCTTCCAGTGGCTGGCCAGTTGGGCGAAGAAATCGCCGCCGTCTTCGGTCTGCGCGAGTTCGCGCGCCCCAAAGCGCGGCCCAGCCTCAGCGTCTTGCCCCGAGCGGGTACCGGCCACGCCTGCGACCGCGATGCGCTCGCCATACGGCGGGTTGAGCAGCACCACACCCGGCGTCTCGCACGGCGGCAGACGCTGCAGTGCGTCGCCGCCCCGCAGTTGCACGGCGTGGGCGACGCGGGCGCGTTCGGCATTGCGTTGCGCGAAATCGACCATGCGGTGCGCGACATCGCTGCCAAACACCGGCGCCGTCGGGGCGTGCTCGGCCGCGCGGGCTTGGTCTTTGAGGTCTTGCCAGACATGAGCCTGAAACGGCAGCATTTTCTCGAAGGCAAAGCGGCGCTGGCCGCCCGCAGCGATGCCGCAGGCGATTTGCGCCGCCTCGATGACGATGGTGCCGCTGCCGCAGCAGGGGTCGTAGAGCGGCACGCCGGCAGCGCAGCCGCCCTCGGGATCGGTGCTCCAGCCGCTGGCAGCGAGCATGGCCGCGGCCAGCGTTTCCTTGAGCGGCGCGTCGCCCTTGTCCTCGCGCCAGCCGCGCTTGAACAGCGGCTCGCCCGAGGTGTCGATGTAGAGCGTGGCAGTGTCGGTGGTCAGGTGGGCATGGATGCGCACGTCGGGGTGGCGCGTGTCCACGTCGGGGCGCACGCCGCCGGCCTTGGCGCGGAAGCGGTCGGCGACCGCGTCCTTGATCTTGAGCGCGGCGAAGTTGAGGCTTTGCAGCGGGCTGTGCTGCGCGGTGACTTCGATCTTGAAGCTCTGGCGCGGCGTGAACCACAGCTCCCACGCCACGGCGGAAGCCGCCTCGTAGAGGTCACGCTCGTTGCGGTACGAACGGTGGCCAACCTGCACCAGCACGCGCTGCGCGAGTCGGGTGTGCAGATTGAGCCGCATCGCATCACGCCAGCTCGCGCGCACGCGCACGCCGCCACGGTGGCTCAGCAGGTCCTGGCCTTGCGCGCCGGTGAGGGCGTGCACTTCGGCGGCGAGGTAGTCCTCGACACCGCTGGCGCAGGGAAGAAACAGGGTGAGATCGTTCACAGGGTCTTTCGCAGGGGAGCGGGCGCGATGCGCATCGCCTCTCGGTATTTGGCGACGGTGCGGCGCGCGCAGGCGATGCCTTGCTCTTTGAGCATGTCGGCGATCTGGCCGTCGCTTAAGGGATGGGCGGGGTCTTCGGCGTCGATGAACTGGCGGATCAGCGCGCGCACCGCCGTGCTCGAGGCGCTGCCGCCCGCTTCGGTGTCGAGGCCCGAACCGAAGAAGTATTTGAGCTCGAAGGTGCCGCGCGGCGTGGCCATGTATTTGGCGGTGGTGACGCGGCTCACGGTGGATTCATGCAGCCCGAGTTCGTCGGCAATCTCGCGCAGCACCAGGGGCCGCATGGCGAGTTCGCCGTGCACGAAAAAGCTCTTTTGCCGCTCGACGATGGCGCGCGAGACACGCAGGATGGTGTCGAAGCGCTGCTGGATGTTCTTGATGAACCAGCGCGCTTCCTGCAAGCGCGCAGACAGCGCAGCGCTCCCCTCGCCCTTGTGCTCGCGCAGGGCGCGGGCGTAGATGTCGTGCACCCGCAGCCGCGGCAACACCTCGGGGTTGATCTGCACGCGATAGCGGGGCTGCGCGCCCTCGGTGTCGGCCGTGACGATGACATCGGGCACGATCACCAGCCGCTCGGCCTGAGCAAAGCGCCGCCCCGGCTTGGGTTCGAGCCGGGCGATGAGCGCGAGCGCGGCGCGCAGCTCGGTTTCATGACGCCCGGTGGCGGCAGCGAGCCGCTTGAAGTCGCGCCGCGCCAACCACTCGAGCGGCTGGGCCAGCACGTCGAGCGCGGCGGCTGCGACCGACTCGCCATCGGCGGCGCGCTCACGCACCTGCAAGCGCAAGCACTCGGCGAGATCCTGCGCGCCCACGCCCGTCGGCTCGAGCGACTGCAACAGGCCGCGCGCGACGGTGAGGCGGTGCACCAGCTCATCGAAGCGCTCGGCATCCTCGCGCGGGCACAGCGCTTCGGCCAGGCGCTCGAGCGGTTCGCTGAGGTAGCCGTCGTCGTCGAGCGAGTCAATGAGGAAATCCAGCGCGGCGCGGTCGACCGGGTCGAGCCGCAGCGCCAGCGCCTGGCGGTGTAGATGCTCGGAGAGGCTTTCCTCTGAGCCGGCGCGCTCCCAAGGCGATTGAGCATCCTCATCCTCGCCGCCAGCGGATCCGGATACGCCGCTGCGGCCTTCGGCGCCATCGAAGGGCGCGTCGTCTTCGCGCTCCCCGTGCGGCGCCTCGTCGGGCGAGCCCGCCCAGTCGGTCGGACCCTCCCAGTCGGGTGCGGCGGCTTCGGCGCCGTGGTCGGCCTCGGGCGTGGCCCCAGCGCCTTCATCCAAGCCGAGGGGGCCCGATGCCGGCGTCGATCGGTCTTCTTCTGCTACGAAATCAGGATTGGCCAGCGCAGACTCGGGCGGCGCCTCGTCACCAGCGAGGCCCGCGGACTCGGTCTCGGCGCGCTCGAGAAACGGGTTCTCGTCGAGCATCTGCTCGATTTCCTGTCCGAGTTCGAGCGTGGACATTTGCAGCAGCCGGATCGACTGCTGCAACTGCGGCGTCAAGGCCAGATGCTGCGACACCCGCAGCGACAAGCCTGGCTTCATGGGCGTGCCCTCTGCATCACCGACCTACATGCGGAAGTGTTCGCCGAGGTAGACGCGGCGCACCTCCGCGTTGTCGATGATGGCCGCCGGTGTGCCTTGCGCCAACAGCCGACCCTCGCTGATGATGAACGCGTGGTCGCAAATGCCCAGCGTCTCGCGCACGTTGTGGTCGGTGATGAGGACGCCGATGCCGCGCCCTTTGAGGAACGCGACGATGCGCTGAATCTCGATCACCGCGATCGGGTCGATGCCGGCAAAGGGCTCGTCGAGCAGGATGAAGCGCGGCTGTGTGGCCAGCGCCCGCGCGATCTCGACACGGCGCCGCTCCCCACCCGAGAGCGAGACGGCGGGCGCATCGCGCAGATGCTCGACGCGCAGTTCGCGCAGCAGCGCGTCGAGCCGGCGCTCGAGCGCCTCACCCGCGAGCGGGCGGCCGGTTTCATCCCGCTGCAACTCCAGAATCGCCCGCACGTTCTCCTGCACGGTGAGCTTGCGAAAAATCGACGCCTCCTGCGGCAGGTAGGACAACCCGAGCCGTGCGCGCCGATGGATCGGCATGTGCTCGATGTGCTGCTCGTCGATCCAGATTTCGCCCGCGTCGGGTCGGATCAGCCCCACGATCATGTAGAAGGACGTCGTCTTGCCCGCGCCATTGGGGCCGAGCAAGCCCACGACCTCGCCCTCGTGCACGGTCAGCGAAACGTCATGCACCACCGTGCGCGCCCCGTAGGCTTTGCGCAGATGTCGGGCCTCGAGCTTGCCCGCCGCCACGCGCGGCTGCGTCGAAGGCGCCGCGTAGGCTTCGTCGAGCCGCTGCGTCATCGGACCGCCCCACCCAGGGCGCTGGCGGGCCGCAGCGGCGAGGTCGCCGCCGGCAGCGCGCTGGTCGGTGCCGAAGCCGCCGCCCGCGGCGCGATGACCGCGCGCACACGCCCGCCACCGGGCACCTCCCGCACACCGTCGACGCTGAACTGGCCGCTGGCGTGCTCGTAGACGATCACCTCGCCCGTCACCTGATCGGCCAGCGTCTCCCCGCGCAGACGCCGCAACTCGGCGCGCCGCACGAAGCGCACGCGGTCGGCGCGCCCGTCGTACTCGATACGCTCGGCCTCGCCCTCGATGAACTCATCGACGCCGTCGCGCTTTTGCCGGAAGAACGCACGCTCACCGGGCGCGGCCGTCAGCGTGCCCGAGACTTGGCCATCGGGCTCTTGCCGCACGACCAGTTGCGCGCCGCGCATCACGATGGTGCCCTTGGTGGCCACCACGTGACCGGTGAAAGTGCTCGTCTGGGTGCGCTCCTCGTAGCGCAGCGCGTCCGACTCGATGTTCAGCGGTCGGTCCCGATCGGCGCGCTCGGCATGCGCGGCGGTGACGGCCGCCAAAACCAGCGCGGTCGCGGTGAGGAAAAATTGGGCGTTCATAAAGAGGGCATGAATCTTGCTGACGATTGTACGGTTGCCCCGGTGGCACGCCCGTCCGCCGCCATCAAGCAACGCAGCAGGCAACGCTGAATCCGTTCCCGCGATGGCGCGCGCCCGGTTTCGGGATGCGATGCCAGGCGCAAACCGAGGCAATAGCCGCAGCTGTGGCGTGGATCGTCAACGACGCAGACCGCCCGCAGCCGGGATGCGCGGCGCGCCAGGCGCTTGTTCAGCGTTGCCATAAAAAAGGCCGCCCGAAAGCGGCCCGCTTCAGCCAGGAATGTTCACGCGACCAATCGCTTGGCCGCCTCCTGATGATGATCCTGCAATCGGCTCTTGTGCTGCACGACCTGGCGGTCGAGTTTGTCCATGAGCTCGTCGATGGCCGCATACAGATCGGCATGGGCCGACTGCGCGAACAAGTCGTTGCCCTTGACGTGGATCGTGCATTCGGCCTTTTGCCGTTTGTCTTTTTCCTTTTGGTTGTCCACGGTGAGCAGGACCTTGACGTCCACCACCTGGTCGAAATGCCGGATGACGCGCTCGAGCTTGGCCTTCACATAGTCGCTCAGGGCGGGAGTGACTTCGAGGTGGTGACCGCTGATCGTCAGGTTCATGAATAGCCTCCTGTTGCTCTCGGAATGGAATGCCGCCAACCGGACACGCTCGGCAGCGGCTGTAACGGGCCTGACATGTACGCCCGAATCCACTATGCCCGCGACCGCGCGCTTTGGCAATGACCGGCATCATTCCCCAACGTGGCCGGGGAATCGCTCGCTGCCCGGTCGGGGCGATGCCATAATTTCGGGGTTCACGATTTCCGCAAGCTTCCCCATGGAAAACCCCGCGAGTCGCTAGCTTTCGGCACCCTGTGCGCGGTGGGTGTCGAAAGCGTTGATGTTCGAGACCGCCAGCCCACCCAGACACGCCAGGGAGTTCACTCGTGCTCAATGTTTTCACGCTCGTCAACGGCCGCCTGTTCCAGGAAGAAATCGAGTCGCTCGAAGAGCTCTCGCGCTTTCAGCCCATCTGGGTCGACCTCGAATCGCCGAGCGTCGAAGAAAAGCGCTGGGTCAAGCAGTATTTCGGCCTGTCGATCCCGGAAGACGTTACCGACGAAGACCTCGAAGAATCGGCGCGCTTCTACGAAGAGCCCAACGGCGAGCTGCACATCCGCAGCGACTTCCTGATCGACGATGACGAGCCGCGCACGGTCCGCGTGGCCTTCATCCTGAACCAGCACAACGCCGAGCTCAAAAGCCGCGGCGTGCTGTTCTCCATCCACGACGAGGACGTGCCGGTGTTTCGGCTGCTGCGCATGCGGGCCCGCCGCGCGCCCGGCCTGATCGACGACGCCAAGGACGTCTTGCTCAAGCTCTTCGACGCCGACGCCGAATATTCGGCCGACACGCTCGAGGAAATCTACGACCAGCTCGAGCGCGCAGGCAAGCTCGTACTCTCGGGCGACGTGACCGATGCGGTCGCCGGCGAAGTGCTCGGCGCGATTGCGCGCCAAGAAGACTTGAACGGCCGCATCCGCCGCAACATGATGGACACCCGCCGCGCAGTGAGCTTCATGATGCGCAGCAAGATGCTCAACGCCGAGCAGTTCGAGGCCGCGCGCCAGTTGCTGCGCGACATCGACAGCCTCGACAGCCACACGGCCTTCCTGTTCGACAAGATCAACTTCTTGATGGACGCCACCGTTGGCTTCATCAACATCAACCAGAACAAGATCATCAAGATCTTCTCGGTGGCCAGCGTCGCGCTGCTGCCCCCGACCTTGGTGGCGAGCATTTACGGCATGAACTTCAAGTACATGCCCGAGCTCGAGTGGCAGGCGGGCTACCCGTTTGCGCTCGCGCTCATGGTCGCCTCGGCCGTGGTGCCGATGATCTATTTCCGCCGCCGCGGCTGGCTGAAATAGCCCCGCCGGCAAGATTTTTTCAGCCTTTTTGCCCAGACCCCAGCGCCAAACGGTCAGTGGGCGCTATTATTTTTGATATTGTCCAGCAGCGCGTCGATCACCGCGAGGCTGTAGGGGCTCGCCACCGTGCGCACGAAGCGCATGAAATCGGCGTGCGCGGCGTCGTCCGCGCGGTCTGAAATCGTGCGCACCACCGCGAGCGGCACGCGGCAGTCGTGGCAGACCTGGGCGAAGGCTGCACCCTCCATCTCCACCGCCAGCGCATCGGGCAGCGCGCGCTGCAAGGCCCGGCTTTCCTCGGCGGTGGAGACGAAGCGGTCGCCACTGATCAGCAGCCCCTGATGCAGGCGCGGCCTTCCGAGCCCCAGCGCTTGCAGCGCGTCGGCCAAGCCGTGGCGCCCGAGGTTCTCGAGCGCCGCGCCGGCGGCCGCGCACAGCGCATCGGTCCAAGCCGCATCGGCCTCGTAGCGGGCACGGCCGTGCCCCGGCACGACGTATTTTGGAAAAATCGGCGAGGCGTCGAGGTCGTGCTGCAGAAAAGACCGTGCAACGACCACGTCGCCCACCCGAACGCCTGCGCCCAAACCGCCCGCCACCCCGGTGAACACGATCGCGCGCGCCCGGCAGTGCTCGGCCAACAAAACTGCCGTCGTCGCCGCCGCGACTTTGCCAATGCCCGAAAGCGTGGCCACCACCGGCAGGCCATCCCAATGGCCGTGCAGAAAATCGCGCCCGGCCACGCGCTCCACCCGCGCATCGGGCAGACGGGCGAGCACCGCGTCGAGTTCTTCGCGCATCGCGCTGACCAGGGCAATCGGTCGGTTCATGGGTCTGAGCGGCTCTATGGAACGTCGGAATTTGTGGAAGGCAAAAAGGCAACAGGCCGCCGAAGCGGCCTGCCGATGCTGCCACAAGCCCGCGCCCGTCTGGGCGCAGTGCAGCGCGGTCAGCGCTTGTCGCGCAGCTCGCGCCGCAGGATCTTGCCCACCGGCGTCTTGGGCAGTTCGGTCCGGAATTCGATGATCTTCGGCTGCTTGTAGCCGGTGAGGTTGTCGCGGCAGAACGCGCGCACCGCGGCTTCGGTCAACGCCGGGTCCATCTTGACGATCACGAGCTTGACCGCTTCGCCCGATTTCTCATCAGGAATGCCGACCGCCGCGCATTCGAGCACGCCCGGACATTCGGCCACCGTTTCCTCGATCTCGTTGGGGTAGACGTTGAAACCGCTGACCAGAATCATGTCCTTCTTGCGGTCGACGATGCGGAAATAGCCGCGCTCGTCCATCACGCCGATGTCGCCGGTGCGGAAGTAGCCGTCGGCGGTCATCACCTTGGCCGTCTCGTCGGGCCGCTGCCAGTAGCCCGCCATGACCTGCGGCCCACGGATCGCAATCTCGCCGGGCTGCCCCGGCGGCACCTGATGGCCCTCGTCGTCGAGCAGCTTGATGTCGGTGCTGGGCAGCGGCACGCCGATCGTGCCGGTGAAT
The DNA here is from genome assembly GCF_022759015.1 of Tibeticola sp. Classification (NCBI taxonomy): domain Bacteria; kingdom Pseudomonadati; phylum Pseudomonadota; class Betaproteobacteria; order Burkholderiales; family Comamonadaceae; genus Tibeticola; species Tibeticola sp. The sequence continues at coordinate 11,007 of NZ_JAEMQB010000066.1, forward strand.
TCGGTGCTGGTGACCGGGTTGCAGCAGGCCGAGGGGCTGGTCTCGGACAAGCCATAACCCTCGCAAATCGGGCAGCCGGTCTTCTCCAGCCACAGCCGCGCCACCGCGCTCTGAACTGCGGTGCCGCCGCCGAGCGAGACTTTGAGGTGCGACCAGTCCACCTTGTTGAAGTCGGGGTGGTTGGCCAACGCATTGAACAAGGTGTTGACCGCGGGGAAGCTGTGCACCTTGTGTTTGGACAGCTCCTGCAGCACCGCGGGAATGTCGCGCGGATTCGGAATCAGCACCAGCTTGCCACCCGTGCGCATGGTCAGCATCATGCCCACGGTGAAGGCGAAGATGTGATAGAGCGGCAAGGCGCACACGGTGGTGGGCTGCTCGCCCTTCGGAATCTTGTCCATTACCGGCTGGTTCCAGGCTTCGGACTGCAGCACGTTGGCGATGATGTTGCGATGCAGCAGCGCCGCACCCTTCGAGACGCCGGTCGTGCCGCCGGTGTACTGCAGCACCGCGACGTCGTCGGGGCCAATGGAAGGCGCTTTGAAGGGGGCACGGGTGCCGCGCGCGATCGCGTCGTTGAACCGCACCGCCTGCGGCAGGTTGAACGGCGGCACCATCTTGCGGCGATTGCGGATCACATAGTTGACGATGGCACCCTTGACCAGGCCCAGCATGTCGCCGAACGCGCACAGCACCACATGCTTGACCTCGGTGTGTCCGATGCACTGCTCCAGCGTGTGCGCGAAGTTTTCGATGATGACGATGGCCTTGGCGCCCGAGTCTTTGAGCTGATGCTCGAGCTCGCGCGGCGTATAGAGCGGGTTGACGTTGACGACGATCAGGCCCGCGCGCAGGATGGCTGCCACCGCCACCGGGTACTGCGGCACGTTGGGCATCATGATCGCCACGCGGTCGCCTTTGACCAGCCCCAGGCTCTGGAAGTACGCCGCCAGCGCCTGGCTCAAGGAATCGACCTGGGCATAGGTGATGTCCTTGCCCATGAAGCTGTAGGCCACGCGATCGGCGTACTTGCGAAAGCTCTCTTCCATGAGCTCGACCAGCGAGCGGTAGACGCTCGGATCGATCTCGGCGGGAACGCCCGGGGGGTAGCTTTGTAGCCAGATGCGGTCGGACATAAAAGGTCAACTCCGTGGAAGATCCGCCGCAGGCGCGGCGTACAAATGGAAACAGCCGCCATTCTGTCGTGAAACTGACAGCTCGGCGGCTGTGTTTTCCCTAGGCAAACCTAGAGAGGCGGCTCGAAAATCCCCCGAATCGAGGCAAAGTCGAAGCCATGCCCATCAAAGCGGACGGCCAATGGGTTCGGCCCTGCTTCAGCCTTTGAGCGCGACGAACACCTCGTCGAGCATCTTCTTGGCATCGCCAAAGAGCATGCGGGTGTTGTCTTTGTAAAACAGCGGGTTTTCGACACCCGCATAACCGGTGGCCATGCTGCGCTTCATCACGATGCAGGTGCGGGCCTTCCAGACCTCGAGCACCGGCATCCCCGCAATCGGGCTATTCGGGTCTTCCTGCGCGGCCGGGTTCACGATGTCGTTGGCGCCGATGACCATCGCGACGTCCGCATCGCTGAACTCATCATTGATCTCGTCCATCTCGAAGACGATGTCGTACGGCACCTTGGCCTCGGCCAGCAGCACGTTCATGTGGCCCGGCATGCGGCCCGCCACGGGGTGGATCGCGAAGCGCACGTTCACCCCCCGCTCGCGCAGCAGCCGCGTGATTTCCGACACCGTGTGCTGGGCCTGGGCCACCGCCATGCCATAGCCCGGAACGATGATGACGTTCTTGGCTTCGCGCAGCAGCTCGGCCGTCTCGACCGCGCTGATCGGATGCACCTCGCCGCCCACCGCCGCACCCGCCCCTTGCGGTTTTTGCTCGGTGGTGCCAAAGCCCCCGGCAATCACGCTGATGAAGCTGCGGTTCATCGCGTTGCACATGATGTAACTCAGGATCGCGCCCGACGAGCCGACCAGAGCGCCCGTGACGATCAGCAAGTCGTTCGAGAGCATGAAGCCCGTCGCCGCCGCCGCCCAGCCCGAGTAGCTGTTGAGCATCGACACCACGACCGGCATGTCGGCGCCGCCGATCGCCATCACCATGTGCACGCCAAAGAGCAGCGCCACCGCCGTCATGATGGCCAGCGGCACCAGGCCCTGCTCCACGGTTTCGGTCTGCAGATAGGCGCGACCAAACCACAGCACCAGCAGCAAACCGGCCAGATTCAGCCAATGGCGCGCCGGCAGCAGCAAGGGTTTGCCGCCGATGCGGCCCGAGAGCTTGCCGAACGCCACGAGCGAGCCCGAGAACGTGACCGCCCCGATGAAGATGCCGATGTAGATCTCGAGCTCATGCACGGTGCGCGCCGCCCCGGTGTACGCACCGATGGCGGTCGGATCGATCGCGGTGGCGTAACCGACCAGCACCGCGGCCAAGCCCACCATGCTGTGCATCAAGGCCACGAGCTCGGGCATTTGCGTCATCTGCACGGTCCGGGCGGCATAGAGGCCGACCGCCCCGCCAAGCAGCATGGCAGCGATGATCCAGGGCAGCCCTTGCGCCGTGACCGCAGGGCCGAACACGGTGGCCAGAACGGCCAGCGCCATGCCGACCATGCCGTAGAGATTGCCCCGGCGTGCCGTCTCCTGATTGGACAGGCCCCCGAGGCTGAGGATGAAGAGAATCGTCGCTCCGATGTAGGCGACGGCGGTCAGACTGGTGGACATGCGTCGTCTCCTCTTATTTGCGGAACATCGCCAGCATGCGCTGGGTCACGGCGAAGCCGCCGAACATGTTGATGGCCGTGAGCACGACCGCAGCCGCCGCCAGCCACCGGATCCAGTCGTCGGGCCGCTCGGGCGCGCCGGTCGGGGAGATTTGCACGAGCGCGCCGATCACGATGATGCTGCTGATGGCATTGGTCACGCTCATGAGCGGCGTGTGCAGCGCGGGCTTGACGTTCCAGACCACCATATAGCCCACGAAGCAGGCGAGCACGAACACGGTGAAGTGCGACAGGAACTCGGGCGGCGCGTAGCGCCCGATCAGCCAGAACAACACGGCCGCGACCGCCGCCAGCACTGCCAGGCGCGTGGCCGGCAGCGGGCCGGAGACCTCCCCGTGGGCGGCGGCTTTCTTGGCCGCCGCGGCCGGCGCCACGGCCGGTTTGGCGGCAGCCGGGGGCAGCTTCGGGGGCGGCGCGGGCCAGGTGATCTCGCCGTCCTTGATGACGGTGAGGCCACGGATGGCATCGTCTTCCATGTTGATGTGGATGACGCCGTCCTTGGTCTTGCACAGCTCCTCGGTCAGGCGCAGCAGGTTCGTGGCGTACAAGGTGCTCGACTGCTTGGCCAAACGCGACGGCAGATCGGTGTAGCCGACGATGGTCACCTCGTGGCGCACCACGGCCTCGCCGGGAACGGTCAGCTCACAGTTGCCCCCCTGCTCGGCTGCCATGTCGACGATCACGCTGCCGGGCTTCATGGTCTGCACCATCTCGGCGGTGATGAGTTTGGGCGCAGGCTTGCCCGGAATCAGCGCGGTGGTGATGATGATGTCGACCTCGCGCGCCTGCTTGGCGTACATCTCACGCTGCGCTTGCTGGAAGCCCTCGCTCATGACCTTGGCGTAACCGCCGCCGCCCGAGCCTTCTTCCTCATAGTCGACCTTGACGAATTCGCCCCCGAGCGAAACGACCTGATCGGCCACCTCACTGCGGGTGTCGTTCGCGCGCACGATCGCGCCCAAGCCCACGGCCGTGCCGATGGCCGCCAGGCCCGCCACCCCCGCGCCGGCGACGAACACCTTGGCCGGCGGAACCTTGCCCGCAGCGGTGATCTGGCCGTTGAAAAAGCGGCCAAAGACGTAAGCGGCCTCGATCACGGCGCGGTAGCCGCTGACGCCGGCCATCGAGGTCAGCGCGTCCATCTTCTGCGCGCGGCTCAGCGTGCGCGGCAGGCAATCCATCGCCAGCACCGTGACTTTTTGGGCGGCGAGCTGCTGCATCAGCTCGGGGTGCTGCGCGGGCCAGATGAAGCCGATGAGCGTCTGCCCAGCGTGCATGCGGGCGACTTCCTCCGCGCTGGGCGGACGAACCTTGAAGACGATGTCGGCACGCTGCCAAAGCGCCGCCGCGTCCGGGGCGATCTCGGCACCGACCGCGCGATAGGCCTCGTCGCTGAACGACGCCGCGGCACCCGCGCCCGATTCGACGCAGACGGAAAAGCCGAGCTTGCGCAGCCGCTCGACGATTTCGGGCACAGTGGCCACGCGTTTCTCACCGGGATAGACCTCGCGCGGAACGCCGATGCATTGCGCCGCAGGCGCGGCCGCCGGGGGGGTAGCCTCGGATGACATGGGGATTCCTCCTCGTGTGGGTGTTCTCATCGGGCCGAGCCTCTGCCCACGCCGCAGCGCGGGCGACCGCCCAACGCGGGGGAGCTTAACGGAAAAACGGCAAGCCACGCGCGTCCGATAATCGAGGCATGACTCAAACCCGATGGAAACCCAGTGTCACGGTGGCGGCGATCATCGAGCGCGACGGCCGCTATTTGCTCGTCGAGGAACACACGCCCGAAGGGCTGCGGCTCAACAATGCGGCGGGCCATCTCGAGCCGGGCGAGTCGCCGATCGAAGCCTGCGCGCGCGAGGCGCTGGAGGAAACCGGCTACGCCTTCGAGCCGACCGGAGTGCTCGGCGTGTATCTGTCGCGCTTTCAGCGCCCGAGCACGGGCGAGGACATCACGTACCTGCGGCTCGCTTTCTGCGGCAGGCTGGGCGCGCACGATAGCGCGCGCGCGCTGGATCACGGCATCGTGCGCACGCTGTGGATGCCACCTGAGGAAGTGCGCGCGAGCACGCCGCGGCATCGCAGTCCGCTCGTGCTGCGCTGCATCGAGGACCATCTCGCCGGCCAGCGCTTCGACCTCTCGCTGATCTACACGGACCCAAGCGTCCTGCGGGCGGTGGCCCCATGAACGAAACCGCCGGTATCTGGGCGCTGCTCGGTCTGGCCGCCTACGCCGCCGGGGTGCTCAACGCGATCGCGGGCGGCGGCAGCTTTTTGACTTTTCCGGCGTTGGTGTTTGCGGGTATTTCGCCGATTTCGGCCAACGCGACCAGTGCGGTCGCGGTCAGCCCGGGCTACCTCGGCAGCAGCTTGGGTTTACGGCGTGAACTCGCCCTCGTCCCCTGGCCGCAACTGCGGCGGGAAATGCTGATTTCGGCGCTCGGTGGCTGGTTCGGCGCGATGCTGTTGCTGGTCACGCCGGCGCGGGTTTTCTCCGGGCTGGTTCCGTGGCTGCTGTTGTTTGCGACGCTGCTGTTTGCGCTTGGGCCGCGCTGGGTCCGGGTCGGAGCGCCGGCGGCCGATGCGCCGCTGGCGCGCTGGCGCGCGCCCGCGTTGTTTGCGGTCTCGGTCTACGGGGGTTATTTCAACGGAGGCTTGGGCATCCTCCTGATGGCGCTCTACACGTTGGCGGGCGAATCGCGGCTGCCCGTGGCCAATGCGCTCAAGAACCTCAATTCATTTCTGCTCTCGCTCCTGTCGGTGGCGGCTTTCGCTTGGGCCGGCGCCATCGCCTGGCCGCAAGCGCTCTGGATGATGGCCGCCGCCACCCTGGGTGGCTACCATGGCGCCCGCCTGGCGCGCTGGCTGAGCCCGCGCTGGGTTCGGGGCGTCGTCATCGTGACCGGAACGGTCATGAGCGTAGCGTTCTTCGCGCGCAGCTTCGCCTAGCGGCCGTCGCTGCGCAACCCGGCCGTTCTCGTCGACAATTGGGGTTTTTCCACTTCAACCAAGGCTCTCTGATGAACATCGCCCCCAATGCCGTCGTCACGCTCGGCTACCGCGTGACCAACCTCGAGGGCGACCTCATCGACCCCGGTGCGCAGCCGCTGCGCTATCTGCACGGCCACAACGGCCTGTTTGCGAAGCTCGAAGCAGCGCTCGAAGGCAAAACCGTCGGCGACGCGGTCGAGGTCACGCTCGCGCCCGAAGAAGCCTTCGGCCCGCACAACGAGGATCTGGTCTTCGTGGAACCGCTCGAGCGCCTGCCGGAAGGCGTACAGGTCGGCACGCAGCTCGAAGCCCGAGGCCCCGAAGGCGCCCGTCTGCTGACGGTGACGCGCATCGAGTCCGGCCATGCCGAGCTCGACGCCAACCATCCCCTGGCCGGCATGGACCTGGTGTTCTCCTGCACCGTCAACGAGGTTCGCCCCGCCAGCGAGGAAGAACTCGCACATGGCCATGCGCACGGCCCAGAAGGTCACGAGCACTAAGGCAACGCTGAACAAGTCCCTCGCGCGTCGCGCATCCCGGCTGCGGGCGGTCTCGTCGAAAGCAAATCCTCGCCATAGCTTCGGCTATGGCTGCGGTTTGCGCCTCGCATCCCATCCCGCGGCCGGGCGCGCGCCATCACGGGGACTGATTCAGCGTTGCCCTAAGCATCAGCTGCCGAGAGGGCGCGCGTCCTGGAGAGAGCGGGTTCAGCCTGGCCCTCATTGCCCGCCCAGGCCGGGCCGGGGCGGGCCCCCGCTCGGTTTGTCGTTGTCTTTCCCATGAGCGAACGTCTCGAAACGCATCGCGTCGTCGTCGGCCTCTCGGGCGGCGTGGATTCGGCCGTCAGCGCCTGGCTGCTCAAGCAGCAAGGGCATGAGGTCGTCGGCATCTTCATGAAAAACTGGGAGGATGACGACGACAGCGAATACTGCTCGAGCCGCCAGGACTGGCTCGACGCCGCCAGCGTCGCCGACGTGCTGGGCATCGAGATCGAACATGTCAATTTCGCCGCCGAGTACAAAGACCGGGTCTTCGCCGAGTTTCTGCGCGAATACCAGGCCGGGCGCACGCCCAACCCGGACATTCTCTGCAACGCCGAGATCAAGTTCAAAGCCTTCCTCGACCACGCCATGCGGCTGGGCGCGGAGAAAATCGCCACCGGCCATTACGCCCGCGTGCGGCGCAACCCCGCCACGGGGCGCCATGAACTGCTCAAGGGCCTCGACCCCAACAAGGACCAAAGCTACTTCCTACACCGCCTGAACCAGGCACAACTGGCGAAAACGCTGTTTCCGGTCGGGGAATTGCACAAGACCGAGGTGCGGCGCATCGCCTCGGAAATCGGCCTGCCCAATGCGCGCAAGAAGGACAGCACCGGCATCTGCTTCATAGGCGAGCGGCCTTTCCGCGCCTTCCTCAACCGCTACATCCAGAGCGCGCCCGGCCCCATCGAGGACGACCGGGGACGCACCATCGGCGAACACATGGGTCTATCCTTCTACACCCTGGGTCAGCGGCAAGGCTTGGGCATCGGCGGCATCAAGGCGCGCGGAGCGCCGCGGGGCGGCGGCGAACACGCGCCCTGGTTCGTCGCGCGCAAAGACCTCGCGCGCAACACGCTCATCGTGGTGCAGGGGCATGACCATCCCTGGCTGCTCTCCAAACGGCTCACCGCGGCCGACGCGAGTTGGTGCGCCGGCGAGCCACCGGCCCCGGGCCGCTACGCCGCCAAGACCCGCTACCGCCAGGCCGACAGCGCTTGCGCATACGCAGCCAGCAACGAAGCGGGCACTCGCTTCTCTTTGAGTTTCGACGAGCCGCAATGGGCGGTGACACCAGGCCAGAGTGCGGTGCTCTATGAAGGCGAGGTCTGCCTGGGGGGTGGCGTCATCGACGGCAATGGCGCGGGTTGAGCAAGATCAAACGGATGACCTAGGGTTGTCACTAGAATCGCGCGGTTTCTGGCTCCACCCACCGCCCATCATGAACACCGTCGCATCCCCCGCCTGCACCGTCTCGCCCGAAGCTGCTTCCCGGGCTTTCCGCCGTCAACTGGTGCTGATGGCCACGCTGGGCACCTTCGTGCCGCTGGCCGTGTTGAGCCTGCTCTACACGCTGGCCCCACTGCCGCTGACGGCCCAGGCTGCCTCGATGCTGCGCGCCGCCAACGGCATCGCGGCGGTGGTCATCGGGCTCAACGCGCTGGCGGTCGCCGCGCTGGCGCTGGCCCGGACTTGGTTCATGCGCCGCGGGCTGGTCAGGCCCGTCGTGTGGCAACCGGTGCCAGTCGTGGGCCGCGGCGAATCGGCCTGAGGCTTTGCATCGAGCCCGCCAAGCCCGCTGACGCGGGCTTTGTTTTTGATAGCAACATCCGACCATTCCACGGTGGCGTTCGCTTGAACCTAAATCCGGCAGTTGGGCGCACCCGTGCGGGTCGTCATCGGGCACGCGGGCAAGGCGCAAACTGCAGACATGGCGGGTGCCATGGCGAGGATTTGCAACGCTGCCCCCGGGCCCGAGGGCGACTCGAACGGGTGCGCAGCGCTCACCCAAGCGGTGAACGGCCTCCGCACCGAAAATTGTTGAAACATCAACACCTTGCTTTTCGCGAGTAGCGGTCAACTGCCGGATTTAGGTTGAAATTGAGTCCACGACGGCACGGCGACCGGGCCCAGAGACGGGGAAGACCCTGCGCGCGCCTAGACCGGCTTCGCGGCGCACAATGATGCATAGCTCGAGGAGTCATCTATGAACTGGCTCAACAAACTACCAGGCTTTCAGCGCTCGCCTCACGGCCTCGAGTGGGTGCTGTGGAAGAAGCTGCCCAAGATTCTGCTGCTGGGCACGCTGCTGCCGGCGTTGGGCCCACTGGCGGCACGCTTGTGGTGGACGGACGATCCGCTGCCCGCAACAACGCTGCGACTGATGACCCGCATCGACTTCTTCGCCATCTCGCTGGTGGTTTTGCACTGGACGTTGGTGCTCACGCTCGCCATCGGCTGCGCAATCATCATCGTGATGAAAGGGCCCGCCTACGTCGCCGACGGCTACGAGCTCCCACACCGCGACCAGCCCGGTGGCGAGCCGGCAGGGGCCGCATCGCGCGAAGGCGAGCGCGTCAGGGCGCGCTGACGCGGCCCCCGCGCACCACCCACCCCGTGGCTGCACCGGCCAGCGCGGGCCGAGGCTCAGAAGCTGTACAGCTTCTCAAGCCCCGAAGTTCTCCGGCATCTGCACCGCCACCACCTCGCCGCGCGCGGTCAGCACGCCGCCCGAGCGCACCTCGGTGCGGACCACCACCTTGCGGCCCTTGATCTCCTGCACCCGGCCGCGAATTTCGACCGGCGCGTCGATGGGCGTAGGCTTGAGGAAATCCACATGCAACGATGCGGTGACGAAGCGAAACGCCGGCAGACTGTCCATGTCGCGCCCCTCCTGGCGGTACATCGCCGCGGCGGCCGTGCCAGTGCTGTGGCAGTCAATCAGCGATGCGATCAGCCCCCCATAGGCAAAGCCCGGCACCGAGGTGTGGAAGGGCTCGGGCTGGTACACGGTGACGGTTTCGTCGCCGTCCCAGATGGTCTTGATCTGATGCCCGTGTGGATTGAGTCGGCCGCAGCCGTAGCAGTGCGCAACGTTGTCGGGGTAATGGTCTTGAAAGGCGTCCATGGCGGTCATTGCAAAGTGAGGGAGGATGGGTCGAAGGCCGGCGTGGGCGCAGCGGGCAACGGCGGCGGCTGATGGGCGGTGCCACCGGCATCGTGCGCAGCCGCGAGGGGTGCGCCGGCCAGGTGCTTGTGCAGAAAAGCCCGCACAGTGTCGAACAGCGCCGGCTCGTCGTCGAATTGCTCGTGCGTGCCTTCGACGATGAGCAGTTCCACCGAGGCCGCACCCCGCCGCGCGAAGAGTTGCTCCACATCGTCCAGCGGCACGGTGCGGTCGCTGCGGCCGTGGATCAGCAAGACCGGACAGCGCGTCTGCGGCAAGGTGGTTTCGGGTGCGATACGGGCAAAGCGCGTGCCGATCACCGATTCCACATAGCGATTCACCAGCCAACCCAGCGGCCAATAGGAAATGTGACGGGCGGCAAGCCAGCGACGCATCACCTGCTCGGGATGTGCGAACGACGACACGCTCACGCCCGCCCGCAGGTCGTCGCGCTGCGACGCCGCCAGCAGCACCGCCGCCGCCCCCACCGAATGACCGAGCGCCGCGAGCCGCTCGGCGTCGACTTCGGGCTGACACTTGAGCCAGTCGAGCGCGCAGCCCAGATCCTCGGCAAAGCGCGGCAAGGAGCTGTGGTCATCCCGGTCGCTGCGGCCGTGGTTGCGCGCCTCGGGTAGCAGCACCGCATACCCCGCGCGCTGCAACGCTGCGGCCGCATGCAGCAGATGCCCCGCATGCCCACCCCAGCCATGCAGCAACACCACCGCGGGCGAAGGTTCGCACCCTTGGGCGCTCGCATACCAGGCAAACAGCCGCCGCCCCCGCGGTGCGGCGATCCAGACCGAGCGCGCGCCCACGAGCCCCGCATCCTCCGGCAGCACCGACGGCACCTCGGCCGGCGGCGTCAGGCCGCGGCGCAACATCCAGCGCGCCAGCAGCAGCACGGTGGCCAAGAGCAAGCCTGCGGAGCCCGCAGCGATCATCCTCTGTGCACCCGGACCGAACGCCTGCTGCGCCCCAAGGTGGCTGGCAGCACC
>NZ_JAEMQB010000177.1:0-4180 GCF_022759015.1 Tibeticola sp.
CGCCGTGTTCCTGCCGGTGCTGTTCATGGGCGGCATCGTCGGCCGGTTGTTCCACGAATTCGCCGTCACCCTGTCGGTGGCCATCGGCATTTCGCTGCTGGTCTCGCTCACGGTCACGCCCATGCTGGCCTCGCGCTGGCTGCACGGGCTGCCGCCAAGAGGCGAGGCCGCGCCGCCACCACGGCCTTCCCGGCTCGAAGCCTTGTGGAACCATGTTCAAAGCGGCTACGCCCGCAGCCTGGGCTGGGCGCTGCGGCGGCCGTTGCTCATGCTCCTGGTGTTCTTCGCCACCATCGGCCTGAGCGTCTATCTCTACAAGATCGTCCCCAAGGGCTTTTTCCCGACGCAGGACACCGGCCTGCTGATCGGCTCGGTGCAGGCCGATCAGTCGGTGTCGTTTCAGGACATGAGCAAGAAGCTCGAACGCATCGTGGCCATCGTGCGCGCCAACAAAGGCGTGCAGAACGTCGTCGCTTTCACGGGCGGGGGCACGGCCAACAGCGCCTTCATGTTCATGCAGCTCAAGCCGCTGGACCAGCGCCCCGGCGTGCAGACCATCATCATGCAGTTGCGCCGCGCGCTGTCGCGGGTGCCGGGCACGCAGACTTTCATGTTCCCGGTGCAGGACATCCGCGCGGGCGGCCGGCCATCGGCGGCGCTGTATGAGTACACCCTGCAGGCGTCGGACCTGAACCTGCTGCGCGAATGGGAGCCCAAGGTGCTCGCCGCGTTCAAGCGCATTCCGGGTCTGAACGACGTCAACAGCGATCAGCAGGCCAACGGGCTGCAGCTCTCGCTGGTGATCGACCGCGCGGCCGCCGCGCGTTATGGCATCCCCGTCTCGGCCATCGACCAGACCCTCAACGACGCCTTCGGCCAGCGGCTCATCTCCACCATCTACGCCCCGTTGAACCAGTACCGGGTGGTGATGCAGGCCGCGCAGCAGTACCAGAACAACGCCCAGGCGCTCAACGATGTGTTCCTGGTGGGCAGCAAAGGCCAGCGCGTGCCGCTGGCGGCGCTGGCGCACTATGAGCTCACCAACACGCCGCTGGCGGTCAACCATCAGGGGCTGTTCGTCTCGTCCACTCTTTCCTTCAATCTCGACAAGGGCGTATCGCTGAGCAGCGTCCAGGGCAAGATCAACGAGGCCATGGCCGCCATCGGCCTGCCTTCGGAGATTCATGGCGGCTTCCAGGGCACGGCGCAGCTGTTCGCCAGTACGCTGCAAAACCAGCCGCTGTTCATCATGGCCGCCATCTTCGCCATCTACATCGTGCTCGGCATGCTGTATGAGAGCACGCTGCATCCCCTCACCATCCTCTCCACCCTGCCGCCCGCGGGCGTGGGCGCGGTGCTCGCGCTGCAACTCACGCACACCGAGTTTTCCATCATCGCGCTCATCGGGGTGTTCCTGCTCATCGGCATCGTGAAGAAAAACGCCATTCTCATGGTCGATTTCGCCCTCAGCGCCGAACGCGAGCACGGCATGAACCCGCGCGACGCCATCTACCGCGCCGCCACCCTGCGGCTGCGCCCCATCCTCATGACCACCCTGGCTGCACTAGGCACGGCCCTGCCGCTGGCCTTCATCACCGGCAACGGCGCCGAGCTGCGCCAGCCGCTGGGCATCTCCATCGCCGGGGGATTGATCGTGAGTCAGGCGCTCACTCTCTACACCACGCCTGTCATCTACCTCGAACTCGACCGCCTGCGCCGCTGGACGCTGCGCAAGTTCGGCCGCGGCGACCGCCCCGCGGCACCGTCTCCCCTGGACACCAAGGCCTGAACGCCATGACCGCAAACCGACTCCCCCGTCCGTCTCTCGCCCTGCCGCTGGCCCTGCTGCTCGGCGCCTGCGCCGCCACGCCGCCGGAGCCGCCGGTGGCGTTCAGCATGCCTGCAAGCTACGGCCAGGTACAGGGCGACTGGCAGCCTGCGCAGGCACTGGCCGCTGCCCCGCGTGGCCCATGGTGGAGCGTGTTCGACGACCCGGTGCTCTCTAGCCTGGAGGCCCAGGTCGCGCAGCACAATCAGAGCCTGGCCGCCCAGCTCGCCGCCTATGAGCAAGCGCAGGCCGCGGTGGCGCAGGCCCAGGCCGCCTACTACCCAGCCGTGACTGCGGGCGCCTCGGCAAACCGCGCCCGAAGCGCTGCCAGCGGCGCCGTAGGCAACAGCCTGAGCGCCTCGCTGGGCGCGAGCTGGGAGCCCGATCTATGGGGCAAGGTCCGTCTTCAGGTGCAGGCCGGGCAAGCCACCGCCGCGGCCAGCGCGGCCACGCTGCAGAACACCCTGCTCAGCCTGCAGGCCACGCTGGCCACCAGCTATTTGCAACTGCGCACCGTGGACGCGCAGATCGCGCTGGCACAGGACACCGTGGTCGCCTACCAGCGCGCCCTGCAGCTCACCGACAACCGCTACAAGGCCGGGGTGGATACCGCCGCCGACGTCGCCCAGGCGCGCACCCAGTTGCTGCAGGCGCAGACCAGCCTGACCGATCTGGGTGTGACCCGCGCGCAGTTGCAGAACGCCATCGCCGTGCTCGTGGGCCAGCCGCCCGCCGATTTCACCCTGCCCGCAGCAGGCGCTCTGCCCGAGGTGCCCGCCCTCCCCGCGGGCGTCCCGGCACAGCTGCTGCAGCGCCGGCCCGATCTGGCCGCGGCCCAGGCGCAGGTGGCGGCAGCGAACGCCCAGATCGGCGTGGCGCAGACGGCATGGTTCCCCAACCTGACCCTCTCGGCACAAGGCGGCAGCCAGGCGACGCGCATCGCGCAATTGTTCTCCGCGCCTTCGCTGTTCTGGTCGCTCGGGCCACAGCTCGCCGCCACGCTGTTCGACGGCGGGCTGCGCCGCGCGCAGGTGCAAAGCAGCCAGGCCGCCTACCGCCAGACGGTCGCCAACTACCGCCAGAGCGTGCTCACCGCGCTGCAGCAGGTGGAAAACAACCTCGTCGCGCAGCGCATCCTGGCGCAAGAGTCGCAGCAACAGGCCGATGTGGTGCAGGCCGCCGAGGTCTCGCTGCGCCTGGCCGAAAACCAGTACAAGGCCGGCACCGCGCCCTATCTCAACGTGCTCACCGCGCAAACCACTGCCACCAGCGCCCGCAATGCGCAGCTCACCCTGCTGAACCGCCGCTACGCCGCCAGCGTCGGGCTGATTCAGGCCCTGGGCGGTGGCTGGGGCGCGAACGACACCCCCGCCATCGGCCCTTTGCCCACCGCTTCGGCCACCTCCCATAGCCGGTAGCGGCCTCGTACTCCGTGCTCCCCCTCCCAACCTCCCCCGCTGAATGGGGGAGGAGAAGTCAACGCTGCGCGCGATGGCGCCTTGGGGTCCGGGATCGTGGTGCGCACGACCTTGCCACGCATCACACCGCGCAGCCCGAGACGACGCATCAGCCGCTCGACCGTGCAGCGCGCCACCACCACCCCATCCCGGTTCATCTGCTTCCAGATCTTGTCCGCGCCATAGACCTGCATGTTCGCTTGCCAGACCTGTTGGATGTGGGGGATCAGTCTCTGATCGCGCTGGGCGCGTGCCGGCAGCAAGGCCGGGTTGCGCCGCCGGGCGGCGTGCAGGCGGTAACCGCTTGGGGCGATCTGCAGGACCTTGCAGATCGGCTCGACCCCGAATTGGGCGCGGTACTGATCGACAAACGCTCTCAGTTCTTGAGTCGGCGGTCGAGCTCCGCCTGGGCGAAAAACGCGCTGGCCAGCTTGAGAATCTCGTTGGCCCGGCGCAGCTCCTTGACCTCGCGCTCCAGATCCTTGACCCGCTGTGCTTCTGCTGAGGTCACGCCTGGGGGCGTGCCTGCATCGACCTCGTCGCGTCTGACCCACTCCAGCAGGGTGTGCGCCGAACAGCCGATCTTGGGGGCGATCGACTCCACAGCGGCCCACAGCGAGGGGTACTCACCGCGGTGCTCCTGCACCATCCGCACGGCGCGCTCGCGCACTTCAGGGGAAAACTTGTTCGATTTGTTCATGGCTCCATTCTCATCAAGGTTGGAGCCTCCTCAAAACCCGGGGCGGTTCAAGCGGGTCAGGGTGGCCGGGTTGAGGTGAGCTGCCTAGTGGCGCGCGAAGAAGGCACCCCCGAGGGGGAAGCCGGTGGAGTGGCGACTGCTGACGAATCGGACGATCGACACCTTTGCAGCGGCAACCGAACTGATTGACTGGTA
>NZ_JAEMQB010000010.1:0-19165 GCF_022759015.1 Tibeticola sp.
CACCAGCCCGTACAGCAGCAGCGCGGGCAGCCACAAGGTCCAGGCCTCGCCCGTCTGCAACCAGACGAGCGGCCCCGCGGCGACGAGCAATGGCACCGCCAGCGACAACAGCCAGGCGTAGCGCTTGCCGTCGCGCCAACGCAAGGGTGCAGGCGACGGTGCATCGAGCGTAGCATGGACAGCCATTGCGCACCTCCAAGACAGAGCCCACCGGCTCAGTGTTGCCCTTGACCGTTCGCCACTCTACGCCGAAGCCGCGGACGGTGTTAATTGGGTGCAAACCCGATCGGCTGATTTCAAAAGCGCACGCCCGTGTGAACTCGGTCACGAAACCGTCATTGACTTGGAGCTGACGGATTGAACGCCCCTTACTGCACTGCTACGATTCATTTTTGGCCTGCCGGGCCGGGTTGATCACAGGTATTCAAAGGGCATCGCGATGTTTGGATTTTTCAAGAGTTTCTTTGGCAACTCCGTCAACGATAGCCAGATCGCCGAGGAGGCCGCGCAAGCCATGGATGCGCTCGACATCCAGATGGCCAAGGCGGCGCACGAAAACTGGAAAATTCGTCTCCAGGCCTATCTCGACGGCGCGTCCACCGAAGATCTCAATGCCGAAACCATTTGCTTCGACAACCGTTGTGACCTGGGCCAGTGGATCTACGGCCCCGGCCAGCAGCGCCTGGGGCGCTTTCCCGGCTTCACCGCACTCAAAGGCCATCACAAGATGTTCCACTACGCTGCATCGAATGTCGTCGCGCTGGCCAAGGCCGGACGTGAGGCGGAAGCACGCAAGATGCTGGCCACGCAGTTCGCGGGCTTTTCCAAAAACGTCATCGCCGAGCTCGACCAGCTCGAAGCCATCGTGACCGAGGTCAAGAAGATTCGTCGCAAGCGCGCTTGAGGACCATGGCCCAGGAGGCGCGCCCCCGTGGCGAGCCGCCCCTTCTCGATCAGTTCAGCTCGGTCACGAAGGCGCTGCGCGGGCGGCGCACTTTTTCGAGCTTGACGAGCCAGTCCTTTTCTTCGAGACGATAGCCCAGCGGCAGCATCGCCACGCTGCGCAGGCCGCGCGCCCTCAGGTCGAGGATCTGGTCGAGCGCAGCGGGATCGAAGCCCTCCATCGGCGTGGCGTCCACGCCCTCGAAAGCGGCGGCCACCAGCGCCACGCCGAGCCCGATGTAGGCCTGGCGTGCTGCGTGTTGGAAGTTCAGCTCGGCACCCCGTTGCGGATAGGTGGCCAGCAGCATCTGGCGGTAGTTCTCCCAGCCTTCGTTCTTGAAGCCGCGAACCTCGTTGGTGAGGTCGAACATGTGGTTGATGCGCTCGGGCGTGTAGTCGTCCCAGGCCGCAAAGACGAGCAGGTGCGAGCCATCGGTGATCTGGGCCTGGTTCCAGGCGATCGGCCGGATCTGCTCGCGGATCGCCGGGTTCGTGACCACGATGATTTCATAGGGCTGCAGACCGCTCGAGGTCGGGGCCAGTCGCGCGGCCTCGAGGATGCGTTCGACCTTTTCGGCCGGCACGGGTTTGCTCGGGTCCATCGCCTTGGTGGCGTAACGCCAGCGCAGCCGTTCGAGCAGCGGTTCAGCGGTGGTGGCGGTCGAGGGGGTGGAAGACGAGAGAATGGGCATGAGAGATCCTTGAAAAACGGAAAACGACAGGTGCGCTCGGCACCTTGGCAACCAATGTAGGGCTGGATTCACGCGTTGCATAGACCCAATACGACACAATACTGTTGCTAATCAGGCAACAAAAGCGCGATCAACGATGCCCAACCCCCTGCACCTCGCGACCTTCGCCGCCATCGTCGACGCCGGCAGCATCAGCAAGGCCGCCGCGCGGCTGGGCTGCGGTAAGTCGGTCGTCTCCAGGCAGCTCGCGCGGCTCGAAGCCGAACTGGGTGCACGGCTGATCCAGCGCACCACGCGCACGCTGACGCTCACCGAAGTCGGCGAGGCGGTCTGGCTCGAAGCGCAACAGATCGAGCGGTCTTTGAGCAACGTCGAGCAGATCGCCGGGCAGTTTCAGCAAGAGGTGCGCGGGCGGCTGCGCGTAACCTGCCCCCGCCCACTCGGCCAGCGTTACCTCGTACCGCTGGTGGCGGCGTTTTCGCGCGCCTACCCGAAGGTGGAACTGACGCTGCAGGTGGAAGACCGGCTGATCGACCTCGTGGCCGAGCAGATCGACGTGGCGCTGCGGGTGGCGCATCTCGAAGACTCGAGCCTGGTCGCGCGCAGAATCGCCGACAACCCGCGCGTGCTGGTCGCTGCGCCCCAATACCTCGAACACGCGCAAAGACCGCAGACGCCGCAGGACCTGGCGCAGCATCGCTGCCTGCTGTTCATGAGCGGCAACAGCGTCTGGGACAGCTGGACGTTTCAGCGAGATGGCAACGCCATGACGGTGCGCGCGCAAGGCTCGATCCGCGTCAACGACGGCCTGTCGCTGGCGGCCTTGGCCTGCGCCGGTGCGGGCGTGGCGGTGATCGACCGGCTGCTGGTCGCTGCCGAACTGGCCAGCGGCGCACTCGTCGAGTTGCTGCCCGAGTACCGGCTCAACCCCGGCCCGCCGATCCACGCGGTGTACCCGGCCCGGAAATGGTTGCCGCTCAAAACCGCGGTGTTCCTCGAGTATTTGCAGGCGCACCTGTTCGAGGACGGAGTCTGACCCCGACGGCGCGATCGATGAAGGCCGGCCTTACTTCGGCCGGTACAGCGCGCAGAGCTTGTGGCCGTCGGGGTCGCGCACGTAGGCGAGGTAGAGCGCGCCGAGTTGGCCCTCGCGCAGACCGGGCGGGTCTTCGATCGACACGCCGCCGTGCGCGACGGCGGTGTCGTGGAATTGCCGGGCTTGCTCGGCGGATTCACATTTGAAGCCGAGGGTGAAGCCATTGGCGCAGGTCGCGGGCTCACCGTTGATGGGCTCGGTGATGCAGAAGGTCACGCCGCCGTGGCGGTAGAACAGCCGCATCTGGCCGGTCGCATTGCGGTTGCGCACGGCTTCGCCGACGCCGAGCACGCCGAGCACGGCGTCGTAGAACCGCTGTGATCGCTCGATGTCGTTCGATCCGATCATGACGTGGCTGAACATGCGTGGGTCTCCTCGGTGGGAAAGCAGAACTTAGGGCAACGCTGAATAAGTTCCCGCGATGGTGCGCGCCCGGCGGCGGGATGATATGCGAGGCGCAAACCGCAGCCATAGCCGCAGCTATGGCGAGGATTTGCAACGAAGCAGACCGCCCGCAGCCGGGATGCGCGACGCGTGAGGGACTGGTTCAGCGTTGCCTTAGCGCGTGATTGTGACCGCAAGCGCTCGCGCGTGCACGGCTGGGCGGGGTCGGCGGCGTTCAGCGGAAATCCCGGCTGCTGGGCGCGGTATCGGCGAGGCGGCCAAGCAGCGGTGTGAGGTCTTGCAGGTGGCCGGCGATGAGGTGACAGACGGCGCCGGGGCCGTTTGCGGGTTCGCGCTGCCACTGGCCGTAGACGGCGAGCAGTTGCGCGTGCAGCAGCGGTGCGCGCTGGCGTTCTTTGAGTGCGGGCCAGACGATGACGTTGACGATGCCGGTTTCGTCTTCGAGCGTGAGGAAGGTCACGCCCTTGGCCGTGCCGGGGCTTTGCCGCATCGTGACGAGGCCGCAGGCGCGCACCAGGCGGCGGTGCGGCGCAGCTTGCAGCTCGGCGGCGGTGGCGAGCCGCCGCTCGGCCAGCTGCGGCCGCAGCAGCGCGAGCGGATGGCGGCGCAGCGTGAGGCCGGTGGCGGCGTAGTCGAACACGATGTCTTCGGCCTCGGGCGGAGCGCGCAGTGCCGCGGGTGCGGCCTCGTGGGCGGCTTCCTGCACCGGGGCCTGCCGCAACAGCGCAACGCCGCGGTGCGGGGCCACGGCGGCCCAGGTCTGCTGGCGACGGTGGCCGGCGAGCGTGGCGAGTGCGTCGGCGGCAGCGAGCCGGTCGAGCATGGCGGCGTCGAGCGCGGCGCGCTGCGCGAGGTCGGCCACGCTCTCGAACGGCCGCTGCCGGCGCGCGGCGACGATGCGCTGTGCTGCAGCCTCCGCAAGGCCGCTGACCTGCTGCAGGCCCAGGCGCACGGCGGGCTGTGCGCTCGGTGCGGCGGCTGCGGTCGGCGGCGGGGACGCGGGCTCTTCCAGCGTGCAGCGCCAGTCGCTGGCGCACACATCGACGGGCCGCACCTCGACACCGTGGCGGCGTGCGTCTTGCACGAGCTGGCTCGGGCTGTAAAAGCCGAGCGGCTGGCTGTCGAGCAAGGCGGCGAGGAAGCAGGCGCTCTCGTGGCATTTGAGCCAGGCGCTGGCCCACACCAGCAGCGCGAAGCTCGCGGCGTGGCTCTCGGGAAAGCCGTATTCACCAAAGCCCTCGATCTGCGCGAACAGGCTCTGGGCATAGGCCGCGCTGTAGCCACGCGCGAGCATGCCGCCGACGATGCGCTCGTAAAACGCCTGCACGCCGCCCTTGCGCTTCCACGCCGCCATGGCGCGGCGCAGGCTGTCGGCTTCGCCCGCGGTAAAACCCGCGGCGAGCATGGCGATCTGCATGACCTGCTCTTGAAACAACGGCACGCCCAGCGTGCGCGCGAGCGCCTCGCGCAGCGCGGGGTGCTCGTCGCGAACGGGCTCGAGGCCCTGACGACGCCGCAGGTAGGGGTGGACCATGCCGCCTTGGATCGGGCCTGGGCGCACGATGGCGACTTCGATGACGAGGTCGTAGAAACAGCGCGGCTTCAACCGCGGCAGCATGCTCATCTGCGCGCGGCTTTCGATCTGGAACACGCCCACGGTGTCGGCCGCGCCGATCATGGCCCAGGTGGCGGGGCAGTCGGCGGGTATGTCTTGCAGACGGAAGGGCGCGCCGCGGCGTTCGCTGACGAGTTCGAGACAGCGGCGGATGGCGCTGAGCATGCCCAGCGCGAGGACGTCGACCTTCATGAGGCCGAGCGCGTCGAGGTCGTCCTTGTCCCACTGGATGACGGTGCGGCCGGGCATGGCGGCGTTTTCCACCGGCACGAGTTCGGTGATGGGACCGTCGGTGAGCACGAAGCCGCCCGGGTGCTGCGAGAGGTGGCGCGGCAGACCCAGCAGTTCGGCGCTGAGCGCGAGCCACAGCTCGAGCCGCGCGGGCGGCACCGGCGGCGCGGCGGGGCCGAGGCGCTGCAGCGTGTCGGCCAGGCGCTGGGCGCAGACTTCGCGCGCATACAGCGGCGGGTGCTCGCGTGCGAAGGCGGCGATCAGCGCTTCGGGCAGGCCCAGCGCCGCGCCCACCGCGCGCAGCGCGCTGCGCGGCCGCCAGGCGATGGCGACTGCGGTGAGGGCGGCGCGGTCGCGGCCGTATTTGGCGTAGAGGTACTGGATGACCTCCTCGCGGCGCTGGTGTTCGAAATCGACGTCGATGTCGGGCGGCTCGTTGCGCTCGCGGCTGATGAAGCGCTCGAACAAGGTGTTCATGCGCGCGGGGTCCACCTCGGTGATGCCCAGGCAATAGCACACGGCCGAGTTCGCCGCCGAGCCGCGCCCCTGGCACAGAATGCCGTGGCTGCGCGCAAAGCGCACCAGGTCGTGCACGGTGAGGAAATACATCTCGTAGCCGAGCTCCTCGATCAGCGCGAGCTCGTGCTCCAGCTGCGCCATGACCTTCTCGGGCACGCCCGCGGGGTAGCGCGTGGCCGCGCCCGCGAGCGTGTGCGCGCGCAGCGTCTGCGCCGGCGTGTGGCTCGGCAGCAGCGTCTCGCGCGGGTAGCGGTAGCGCAGCGCGTCGAGGCTGAAGTGGCAGCGCGCGGCGACTTCGAGCGTGGCCTCGAGCAGCGGCACGGGGTAGAGCGCGGCCAGCCGCAGCCGCGCGCGCAGATGCGCCTCGGCATTGGGTTCGAGCGCGCCGCCACATTCGGCCAGCGGCCGGCCCAGGCGCACGGCGGTGAGCACGTCGAGCAGGGGTTTGCGCGCTCTGCGGTGCATGCGCACGTCGCCAGCGGCCACGAGCGGCACGCCGCTGGCCGCCGAGAGGGCTTCGAGCTCGCGGAGCCAAAGCGCGTCGTCGAGCTGGTGCAGCAGCTCCACCGCAAGCCAACAATGGGAACCGAATTCCCGCTTCGCCAGCGTCAAACGCTGCTGCAGTGCTTCCAAATCCAGAGCATGCCGATGCAGCCGCGCGGGCGCGAGGATGAGCTCGCACTGCGGCAGCCGCGCCGCCGTCACGTCGGCCCAGCGCACGCGGTACTGGCCCTTGGGGCAAGGCTGAACCGGTCCGTCGCGCGCCGCGCCGCCCGGGAACGGATGCAGCGTTGCCTTGGGCACGGCGCGGCGCGCATCGGTGATGAAGCGGCACAGCGCCGCCCAGCCCACGGCGTCGCGCGCGAGCACGATGAGGTGCAATGCGGCGGCGGTCGGAGCGGAACCTGCTGCCTCTGCCGCCTCGACGGAGAGGACGAACTCGGCGCCGCAGAGCAGCTTCAAGCCAAGCTTCTTGGCCTCGGTGTGCGCCCGCACCAGGCCCGAGACGCTGCACTCGTCGGTGAGCGCCAGCGCCGCGTAGCCCAGCGCATGCGCCCGCGCAACCAGCTCCTCGGGCTGCGAGGCTGCCAGCCCGAAGCTGAAGGCGCTGCGGGCATGCAGCTCGGCATAGCCGGGCAGCGGCGGGTGCAGGCGCGAGGCCGAAGGCTGGGGGTCGGTGGGTGCCCAGAGGCTCATCCGAAAAACCCGTGCAAAAACCACTGCGCTTGCTCACCGGCGTCGGCATCGGTGTGCGCGCGGTGGCGGCGGCGCTCGCGGAACACCCACACCAGGCCAGCGCCGGGGCTCTCGGCGATGAAGTAGTCGCGCTGGGCCACCAGGGCCTGCGGGTCGGGTGCGGCTGCTGCGGCGTCCCAGCGCAAGGCCTCGATGCGCTGCGGCCCCACGCGCAGCTCAAGCGCCCCCTGGTACAGCGGCCGCTCGCCGCGCAGCGCCAGCCGCAGCGGGCGCTCGAGCAGCCAGGACGGCAGCAACGCAGCCGGCATCGCCGAGCCGCATTCCGGCGTGCCGTTTTTGGCGGTCTTTCCTGGGTAGGCCAGCGAAAACTGGACTTTGATTGCTCTGTTTTTAGAAGCATCGGCCGGCACCCAGCGCTGCATGGCTTCGGGCCGGGGGTCGGCCTCGCGCTGCACGCGCAGCACCGCACCGGCGCCCAGCCGCGCGGACAAGCGCTCGGTCAGCGCGTGCCAGGCCAGCGCGTCGGCACGCTCGCCCGCCGCCAGCGGCAACAGGCTCTCGCTGGCCGTGGAGAGCGGCGCGGTTCTCCGCACGCGCAACCGCACGCGCTGCACCGGCGCAGGCCAGACGACGCGCGCCAGATGCTCGGCCAGCAGCCGCTCGATGTGCTCGAGGTCGGCGGTCGGCTCGGCGGTGCGCAGCGGCAGACGGCCTTGCACCGGGCCGTCACGTCGGCGGTCGTGCTGCCAGATGAGTTCGAGCGCCAACACCCCCTGCGTGCGGGCGCACAGCCAGGCCCGCAGTTGCGCGAGCAGGCCCTGCGCGTGGGCCAGCAGCGCCGGCGCCGACTCGAGCGCAAACGGCAGTTCGACCGCCTCGTCGAAGCGCTCGGGCAGCACCAGCCATGGCAGCACCGTCGGCCGCAAACCCCAAGCCTGATCGAGCGCCTCGAGCAAAGCCGGCCCCAAGCGCCGTGCCAGCGCCGCCCGGGGCAAAGCACGCAGTTCGCCCCAGCTGCGGCAGCCCAGCCGCGCCAGCGTGTCCAGATGCGGCCGCGCCGCCGCCAGCGCCGCCAGCGGCAAAGCCTCGGGCGCGACGCGGGCGCCGCACTCGATCGCCGGCGCCGACCCCGCCTCGTCCACCGGAGCGATCGGCGGCATGTCGAGTCGCCCAACCGCTATCCAAACCGTAGCGCCTTGCGCCCATTTCATGCCGGGAATCGGCGGAATTTCCTCAAAAAACCGCCGAATCAAGGCGGCGCGGCCGCCAAACAGCCGCTCGCTCGCGGCGATCTCCAACACCAGCGTGCGCGCCGCCGCATCGCCCGAGCGGGCCTGTGCGCGGCGGCGCGTGGGCGCCGGTGTGGACGGGGAAGCGGTGGCCGGGTTGGGCGCTGCATCCTCCACCCAGGCCACGCGCGGCGTGAAGCGCAGCGCATGCCAAGCCAGCAACCGGTCGACCCCAGCCGGCAACGCCTCCGCCTCGTCTGCGGCGGGCCGCCGCAGCGCCAGCCAATGCTCGCTCGGTCGGGTCATGGCCAACCCTCATGCCAGGGCAAGCGGCTGCGGCGACCCGCCCGGCCCCGCGGACACGGACGCCGGCAAGGACTCGGTGGCCGGCGCAGCGGCGGGTGTCGGCATGGGAGCGCAAGCAGGAGTAGGAGTGGGAGCGGTCACGGCCCCGCGCGCCATCCCGGCGCGCAGCCGCGCCCGGTACACCGGTTGCGCCGCCAGCAAAGCCTGCAAGCGCGCCGGAAAGCGGGGCAGCCCCAGCGGCTCGGCCAGCGGCGGCCCGCGCCGCTTGAGCAGTTGCACGCGCAGCCGCTCGTCGCCCTCGGCCTGCACCGCCAGCCGCAGCACCGCGCAGCTCGGCGCAGCCTGCGCCGCCTCGGGACGCAGCGCGACGAGCAGCCGGCCGCTGCCCTGCGCGGCCAGATGCAAGCGACGCAGCAGCAGGGCCTCGGACGGTGGTTCGGCAACGCGGCGGGCACGCGGCGGCTGGGGTGAGGCCGACGGCGGTGTCGGCACCGGCATCGCGTCCTCCGCAGCCCCGTCACCGGCCGCCCCTGCGAACAGCGGCCCATGCAACCACAGCAACACCGCGCCCACTTCGGCGCAGCCCAGTGCCTGCCGGGCCGCCCAGGCACGCTCGACCGGCGTGCGCGCACGCACCCACAGCAAACGCTGCGCCGCGATGCCCTGCGCCTCGAGCGCCGGCGCAAACGGCGGCAGCGGCGCGCCCACCAGCACCACCGCGCCGTCGAGGGCCGACAGCGCGGGCGCGAGCAGCCGCCACAGCGCCTGCGTGGGCGCGCGCTGCAGCACCTCGACCAAAGCCCCCAGCGGCCACCCCCCACCGGGCAGCACCGCATCCAGCGCCGCGTGCCCCGTGGCACACACCCGCACAGGGGCCGTACCCAAGGCATCGGCGCGCCAAATATCGGGCCGCGTCCGCCAACCCTGCGGCGCGGCCTGCACTCCATCCACCGACGCAGCCAGGCCCGCCTCGCTCCCAGGGACCGGGGTCGACAGGCGCGAAGTCGGCGGGACAGGCGAAACGGCAGGCATATGCAGAATGGCGCGCTTGCGGCCCGCCCTGAAAACGGCCGGCCCAGGGCCATGGGACGAGCGGAAGCGAAAACGGTGTCAAAAGCGGGCCGAAAAACAAATCAACTGTATGTTTGTACAGTATAGATCGCTTCGACCGAAACGCAAACCCGCGCGCGAGGGGCTTGCTCAGGGTCGCCCTACCCCAGCGCCCTACCCCAGCGCCGTCTCCCGCCCCTCCACGTCGCGCCGCACCAGCGGAAAACCCGGCAGGCCGCGCAGCAGGCGTTTGCCGTAGCCCGTGCGGGTCAGGCGCCGGTCGTAGCAGGTGACGTAAGCGTGGTCGGTTTCGGTGCGGATGGCGCGGCCGGCCCATTGGGCGAGGCGGATGGCGGTGGCGGGGATGACGAGTTCGTTGAACGGGTCGCGCCCGGCCGCGCGCAGCCACTCGGCCCGCGCCTCCTCCACCGGGTCGTCGGGGCTGGCAAACGGCAGCTTGGTGATGAAGAGGTGCTCGCACAAGGCGCCGGGCAGGTCCAAGCCTTCGCCAAAGGACTGCATGCCGAAAATGATCGACGGCTCGCCGGCCGCCACGCGCTCGCGGTGGCGGGCCAGCAGCACGCTGCGCGGCCATTCGGTCTGCACCCACACGCGCGCGCGCAGATCCGCCGGCAGCGCCTGCACGGCCACGCGCATCTGCTCGCGCGAGGTGAACAACACCAGCGCGCCGCGCTCGACGGCGGCCAGATCGGCGACGAGGCGCTCGGCCAGTTCGGCATTGAAGGCGGCCGCGTCTTTGGGGTCGGCGCGGGTTTCGACGATGGTGAAGCGCCCCTGGGTTGCGTAGTCGAACGGACTTTCGACCTCGAGCGCGCGCACGTCGGGGTCGGCCGCGAGGCCGCTTTCGCGCAGGAAGAAGTCGAACTGCCCGCAGCTCGTGAGCGTGGCCGAGGTCAGCACCGCGCCGCGCACCTGCGGCCAGAGGTGCGTGCGCAGGGTCGCGCCGCTGAGGATGGGGCTGGCGTGCGCGCGCAGCACGACGAAATCACCTTCGACGCTGCTGCTGAACCATTTGGCCATCGGCAGGCCGACCTCGCCCGGGGGCGCATCGGACGCATCCGGCGCGGCGTCGCTCGGGCGCCATGCGGTGACCGGCGGCGCGAGCAAGGCGCGGGCTGTGGCATACACGTCGTCGAGGCGCGGCGCCAGCGTGCCGATCTGCGCATACAACGCCGACAGGCGCCGCGCCTCGTCGGGCTTGTCGCGGATCTCGGCCTTGAGCGCGCGCGCGACGGCGCTCACGGCGGCCAGCAGCGCTTCGGACGTAGCCTGCAGCAGTTGCAGCGGCTCGTCGAAGGCTTCGGGCAGCGCGCCGCGCGGCAGCCGCACCCGCGCGGGCCCAAAAGCATCGCCGCCGGCGCGCAGCGTGTCGCCCCAGGCGTCCATGGCCAGGCGCGCCAGATCGGCCAGCGTCTGGCGGATTTGCCCAGCCAGCCGCGGCACGTCGACGACCTCCGACACCGCGAGCAAACCGCCCGTACGCACCACGCGGGTCGCCAGGCGCTCGAGCCAGAGCGTGCGCGAAAGATCCATTGCGTGCGAAAACTGGTCGAGCGCAGTGGCGGGCAAGTGGTGCGCTTCGTCGAGCACGAGCAGGCAGTGATCCAGCTCCGGCAGCAGCCGCGCGCCCAGCGACGACAGCAGCAGATCATGGTTGGCCACGATGACCTGCGCGCCCACGAGCTCCTTGCGTCGCTCGTAATAGCTGCACTGACCAAACAGCGGGCAGTGCCGCCCGGTGCAGCTGCGCGCGTCGGCGCCCACCGGCGCCCAGAGGTCCGCCTCGGGCGGCGTGGGCAGGCTGTCGCGGTCGCCGTCCCAGAGCTTGGAGGCCAGCGCCTGCGTGAGGCTGGCGTAGAACTGCAGCCGCGCGCTCGCGCTGTGGCGGCTGGCCGCGCCGGCGTCGAGCGGTTCGTCGGGCTCGGCGTCTTCGTCGAACAGCGCCACCTCTTCGCCGCCGCTGAGACGGTTGAGCTTGAGTTTGCACACATAGCGCCCGCGCCCCTTGGCGAGCGCAAAGCGAAACGGCTGCGGCATTTGCGCGGCCAGCTGGGGCAGGTCCTTGTTCACCAGCTGCTCCTGCAGCGCCACCGTGGCGGTGGAAATCAGCACCCGCGTGCCGCGCGCAAGCGCCAGCGCAATCGCCGGTGCGCTGTAGGCGAGCGATTTGCCCACGCCCGTTCCCGCCTGGATGACGGCAATCGCGCGGCGCGGCGCGGCCTCACCACCGCCGGCGGTCTGCTCGGGCTTGCCCAGCGTGACAGCACAAAACGTCTGCGCCACGGCTTCGGCCATGCGGCGCTGGCCCGGACGCGGGCGCAGCTCACCCGCACCCGCCGCCAGCACGGCATCGAACGCGGCGAGCGCGTCGCGCGCGAGGGCATCGGAAGCATCGGTATCGGCAGACATGAAGGTGGAAGTGTTGCACACAGCGCGCGCGGGCCGGATGCCGCGCGGGGCCTTGAAAGCACGCGGTTTGACCGTATCATTAGCACTCGGTTCGCGCGAGTGCTAACATTCGCGCCCGCAGAGTGAAGGGAGTGCCGGCAGCCTGAGCCGCCGACGCTTCCCGCTCCATCCAACGTGCATCCATCTAACCCATAGGAGATCTCATGAAACTGCGTCCTCTGGCTGACCGCGTGATCGTCAAGCGTGTCGAAAGCGAAACCAAGACCGCCTCCGGCATCGTCATTCCCGACAACGCGGCCGAAAAGCCCGATCAGGGTGAAGTGATTGCCGTGGGTCCGGGCCGCACCAACGACAAGGGCGAAGTCAAGCCCCTGACGGTCAAGGTCGGCGACCGCGTGGTCTTCGGCAAGTACAGCGGCCAGACCGTCAAGGTCGATGGCGAAGAACTGCTGGTGATGAAGGAAGACGACCTGTTCGCGGTCGTCGAGAAGTGAATCCCGCCCAGCGCACTTCGCGTGTGAAACCTACCCTTTTTTGAATACGGAGAAACAGACATGGCAGCAAAAGACGTCATTTTCGGTGCAGATGCACGCCACCGCATGGTTGAAGGCGTGAACATCCTGGCCAACGCGGTCAAGGTCACGCTCGGCCCCAAAGGCCGCAACGTGGTGCTCGAGCGCTCGTTCGGCGCGCCCACCGTCACCAAGGACGGTGTCTCGGTCGCCAAGGAAATCGAGCTCAAGGACAAGCTCCAGAACATGGGCGCGCAAATGGTCAAGGAAGTGGCTTCCAAGACCAGCGACAACGCCGGTGACGGCACCACCACCGCGACCGTGCTGGCGCAAGCCATCGTGCGCGAAGGCATGAAGTACGTGGCCGCGGGCATGAACCCGATGGACCTCAAGCGCGGCATCGACAAGGCCGTCGACGCCCTGATCGCCGAGCTGAAGAAGGCATCCAAGCCCACCACGACCAGCAAGGAAATCGCCCAGGTCGGCTCGATCTCGGCCAACAGCGATAGCTCGATCGGCCAGATCATCGCCGATGCGATGGAAAAAGTCGGCAAAGAAGGTGTGATCACCGTCGAAGACGGCAAATCGCTGCAAAACGAGCTGGAAGTGGTCGAGGGCATGCAGTTCGACCGCGGCTACCTGTCGCCCTACTTCATCAACAACCCGGACAAGCAGGCCGCAATCCTCGAAAACCCCTTCGTGCTGCTCTACGACAAGAAGATCAGCAACATCCGCGACCTGCTGCCCACGCTCGAAGCCGTGGCCAAGGCCGGCCGTCCGCTGCTCATCATTGCCGAGGACGTCGAAGGTGAAGCCCTGGCCACGCTGGTGGTCAACACCATCCGCGGCATCCTGAAGGTCTGCGCCGTCAAGGCTCCGGGCTTTGGCGACCGCCGCAAGGCCATGCTCGAAGACATCGCCATCCTCACGGGCGGCAAGGTCATCGCCGAGGAAGTGGGCCTCACGCTCGAGAAGGTCACCCTGGCTGACCTCGGCCAGGCCAAGCGCGTCGAAGTCAGCAAGGAAAACACCATCATCATCGATGGCGCTGGCTCCCCCGCCGACATCGAAGCGCGCGTCAAGCAGATCCGCGTGCAGATCGAGGAAGCCACGAGCGACTACGACCGCGAGAAGCTGCAAGAGCGCGTGGCCAAACTCGCCGGCGGCGTGGCCGTCATCAAGGTCGGTGCCGCCACCGAAGTCGAGATGAAGGAGAAGAAAGCCCGCGTCGAGGATGCCTTGCACGCCACCCGCGCTGCGGTGGAAGAAGGCATCGTCGCTGGTGGTGGCGTCGCGCTGCTGCGTGCCCGTCAGGCCGCTGGCGAGATCAAGGGCGACAACCACGACCAGGACGCCGGCATCAAGATCGTGCTGCGCGCGATCGAGCAGCCGCTGCGTGAAATCGTGGCCAACGCCGGTGGCGAGCCCAGCGTCGTCATCAACAAGGTGCTCGAAGGCAAAGGCAACTTCGGCTTCAACGCCGCCAACGACACCTATGGCGACATGCTCGAAATGGGCATTCTGGACCCGACCAAGGTCACCCGCACCGCGCTGCAAAACGCCGCGTCGGTCGCCGGCCTGATGCTCACCACCGAGTGCATGGTCGCCGAAGCGCCGAAGGAAGAAGCGCCCGCTGCCGCCGGCGGCATGGGCGGCATGGGTGGCATGGGCGACATGATGTAAGTCGCAGCCCGGGTCCACGCATGCGGGCCCGGCTGGCTCCCGCCACCGAGAGCCACTTCCAAAAAAGCCCCGCGGGTTCGCCTGCGGGGCTTTTTTTATTCCAACATATACCACCTGTTTTTCTCCCGTTTGCGCAAGAATGTTGCGCCTATCGGAGATCTTCACAGCCCCCCTCAGGGTGACCGGCGGTGGTTTTCACGCAGTCACCTGCGAGACCCAAGACTTGGGGCCAAAGTGGCGTGGCGGCAACCTAGGCGCCAGCTATATGCGCCTCCACTCAAATCTCATTTAATATGGGCCTACCCATGTTCTATTGATCCGGCCAGAATATGTTTGAACCCCGTTACCATGGCGAAGTCCGGGATCCAGACACGACGCCAAGCCAGGAGCTGGCTACCGGAGGTCAATCTTCACCTGGCCGGATCAATAGAGGGTGCACTGCACGCAAGCAATCTGCCAATCATCCTTCCTGAAGGAAGCCTCCTATGAAAATCATCTCCAAAACGCTGATGCGCCCCCGAACTCTGCTGCCTCTCGCCGCGGCCTTGGCATTTGGCCTGAGCGCCTGTGGCGGGGGAGGCGGGGGTGTTTCAAGTGGAACCGCGAACTTTGCCCTGACCGACGCGCCCGTTTGCAACGGACTGCAAAATGTCTTCGTGACGGTCACCGCAATCGAGTTGATCGGTCAATCGGGCACATATTCGTTGACCTTGCCGAAGCCTGTCCAGGTCAACCTCACGACCTTGACGAACGGCGCGAAGCTGTTCCTGGGCAGCATCAGCGTGCCGGCTGGAACCTACCAGCAACTGCGCCTGATCCTGGCCGCGAATACGGGTAACGGCGGCTCCTATGCCAACTATGTCGTGCCGACGGGCTCGACGACGCAGGTTCCATTGACCACGCCCAGTGCGCAGCAAAGCGGCTACAAAATCAATGGCCAGTTCACGGTGGCGGCCAACGGTCAAGTCAACCTGACGATAGACTTCAATGCCTGTCGCTCGGTGGTGATGGCGGGCAAAAGCGGCCAGTACATCCTCAAGCCGGTGCTCAATCTGGTCGACGATGAGCAATCGGGTTCCATCACGGGCTACCTGCCAACAGCCGCTGCCGGGGCTGTCGTCATGGCGGAAGACAACCAGGGTCACATCGTCAAGACGACAGTGGCTGCGGCCGGTGCCGCGAGCACCGACCCATCGACGTTCACGCTGGCACCGCTGCCGGCCAACAGCACCGGCTATAACGTGGTGATCGCTCCACCGGCGCCCTCGTCCGGGACGCCAAGTCCGAACATCGCGCCCAATGTGGTGCTGAGCGTCCCCGTGACGGTGGGTCAAGTCACCACGCTGGGCAGCTCCAGCTCACCATTGCCCACGATCACCAGCACGCAGGACGCGACCTACAGCGGGACCATCACCCTCGAGCAGGAGGCGGACACCCTAATCGTGGCGCAAGAGTCTTTGAACTCAGTCACAATTAGCATTGCCCAGACCAACGGCGTTGAATCGACCAGTTCGACGACGACAAAAAGCTATGCCATGGTGTTGCCGACTGTCGCGCCGAACGTCGCCAGCTATACGAGCGGTGCCCTGAAGTTCACCCAAAGCTCGACGGCCCCGGCGATCACGATCCAGGCCTATGCCTCGGACGGGGAATCGGGTAATACGACCGCGGCCAACGGCCCGATCAGGCTTTCCGGAAGCAGCGACACCACGTTTGAAATGAATCATTGATGAACGCAAAGCCAGCGGCGTGAGCGCCGAGGCTTTTGTGCAGAGCAAGGGCATCAGTTACGAGATCGACTCCGGGCTGTGCCCGCAGTGTGACACCCTGAGCCGCATCAGCGAAGAGATCAGCGAGCTTTGATTGTGATGTCGGACGACGGATCAAGGATAGCCAAAATCTCATCAATCCCCTCTTCACCGAGTTTGTCTGATCGCATCGGGCCTCTGAAAAAAACCCAAGCTTCGCTCAGCCACGCTTTATTGAAAAGATGGGTTCACCAGCCGCTTACTGATTTCCGGTCTCGATTGCTGGTGGCCGCCTGGAACCCGTCCAGACGGGTTTCGAGAACAGAGATGCGATCCCGCCAGGCAGCGCCAGTCATTTCGCGTGCGCCTTGTGCGCCTCAACGTAGGAACGCAAAACGGCATTCATGCGCGACTGATACCGCTTGCCGGGTTGACCAGGATGAGGAAGACCTACTTAGTCGCTTCGCTCCCTCGGCCGTGGACAACACCTGTAGACGGACTGCGCCGCCCACAGGGTTGCCCACCGCACCAGCCCTTCGCCCACAAGCTCCACAGGCTGCTACCCCCAATTCGAGATAGGTACCCAAAATGAAGCGGTCGCGAGGGGCTATGATTTCGCAAATATGGGGCTGACTCAAGCTCAGCACCCCACATCCACATCCGTCTTCGCCAACACTCCCAGCTGCCGCAACAGCACACCAAGATGCTGCCACAGACCTACCTTCCCTCGAACAGACGGAATAGGTCAGAGTTGCTTGGGAATAGGGTGGAATTGCTGATTATGCCCCGGCCTGGCGCCGTCTACGCTACGCGCACACAGACGCGGGACACGCCCTTGCGCGCGGGCTCACGCTCGCGCGTATTCACGCCGACACCCGCGCCCGTGCGGGCATGACGACGATCACTTTTTGATAGCGCAACCTGACCGGTTGGCGCTGGGGTCCGGTTAATTGTTCTCGAAAAACGGTGCCAGACGGCCGATCAGGCCCGCTGTGGCGGCATCCAGGCCGGTCACATCGCCGCTCAAGAGCCGAGGGGTGAGATCGCGCGCGAGCGCTTTGCCCAGCTCCACGCCCCACTGGTCGAAACTGTCGATGCCCCAGAGTGAGCCGCTCACGAACACCCGGTGCTCGTAGAGCGCGAGCAGCGCGCCGAGGCTGCGCGGCGTGAGATCTTCGAGCAGAAGGAAGCTGCTGGGCCGGTTGCCGGGAAAATGCCGGTGGCCGCCGGCATCAGCCTGCCCGACCATCAGCGCCCGCGCCTGCGCCAGCGCATTGGCGATCAAGCCCGCATGATGCCCGACCAGCCCATGGCGCGCGCGCGCGACCGCGAGGAACTCGACCGGAATCACGTCCGTGCCCTGGTGCAGCAGCTGGAAAAAGGCATGTTGGCCGTTGGTGCCAGGCTCTCCCCAAACCACGGGCGAAGTCGGCAGCGTGAGCGCGCGGCCGCGCAGATCGACGCGCTTGCCGTTGCTTTCCATCTCGAGCTGCTGCAGATAGGCCGGCAACCGCGCCAGCCCCGCGTGGTAGGGCGCGACGCAGCGGCTGCCAAAACCCAGCACGTCACGGTTCCACAGATCGAGCAGCCCCAGGCGCGCCGGCAGATTGGCCTCGAGCGGCGCGGTGCAAAAGTGCGCGTCCATCGCATGCGCGCCGGCCAAAAAAGCGCGAAAGCCTTCGGCCCCGATCGCGATCGCCAAGGCCAGCCCCACCGCCGACCAGACCGAGTAGCGCCCGCCCACCCAGTCCCAGAAACCAAACGTGGTCTCGATCCCAAACGCGCGCGCGGCCTCCACGGCCGTCGTGATGCCCACGAAATGCCGCGCCACATCACGCCCCCCCTGCGCCAGAAACCAGTCGCGGGCCGAATGCGCGTTGGTCAAGGTCTCGAGGGTCGTGAAGGTTTTGGAGACGACGAGGAACAGCGTGCGCTCAGGTGCCAGGCCCGCGAGCGTCTGGGCCAGTTCATGCCCGTCGAGGTTGCTCACGAAATGCACGCGCGGTCCGGTGCCGCCCCAGGCGGCCAGCGCCTGCACCGCCATGCGTGGCCCGAGGTCTGAGCCGCCGATGCCGATGTTGACCACATCGGTCATGTCCGGGTCGGCCCGAACCGCCTCGGCGTAGGCCAGCATCCGCTCCAGCGTCTCGAGCACCGCCCGGTGCAGCGGCGCGAGTGCGGGCGTCGGCCAGCCCGCGATCGCGCTGCCCACAGCCGGCGCGCGCAGCAAGGGGTGGAGCGCGGCGCGGCCCTCGGTGGTGTTGACCGGCTCGCCGGCAAAGAGCGCATCGCGGTGGGCTTCGAGCCCGCAGGCGCGCGCCAAGGCCAGCAGCTGAGCCTCGGCCGCCGCGTCGATGCGGCTGCGCGACCAATCGGCAAACAGCTCAGGCGCGCCCTGGCTCAGACGCGCGAACCGCTCGGGGTCCCGCGCAAAAGCCGCGCGCACATCGAAATCCGGCTGCGCCGCAGCGAGCCGGGTCAGCGCCGCCCACTCGGGCGTTTCATCGCAACGCGGGCGCTCTCTCCAATCCATCGGCCTTTACCCCCCCCGCACCCAGCAGCGCGTCGAGTTTGCGCGCATCGACGCAAAAGGCACGGATGCCTTCGGCGAGTTTTTCGGTCGCCATCGCATCCTCGTTGAGCGCGAAGCGAAATTCCGGCTCCCGGTAATGCACTTCGGGCAACTCCATCGCGCGCGCCGCCTGCGGGTCGAGCGCACGCTCCACCGGCGCGTCGCTCGCCGCGAGTTGCGCGAGCAGCTCCGGGCTGATGGTGAGCAAGTCGCAACCGGCCAAGGCCAGAATTTGCCCCGTGTTGCGAAAGCTCGCTCCCATGACCTCGGTTGCGATGCCGTGGTGGCGAAAGTAATTCCAGATCCGCCGCACCGACTGCACGCCCGGGTCGTACGCGCCGGCGTGCTCGGCCTCGACCCAGGAAGCGCCCGCAGCCTTTTTGTACCAGTCGTAAATGCGGCCCACGAAGGGCGAGATCAGCCGAACGCCGGCGTCGGCGCAGGCCACCGCCTGGCAAAACGCAAACAGCAGCGTGAGGTTGGTGTGGATGCCTTCGCGTTCGAGCGTGCGCGCGGCCTCGATGCCCTCCCAGGTCGCGGCGATTTTGATGAGCACGCGGCGCTCGGTGTCCACGCCCTCGGCGCGATACAACGCCGCCAGCCGCTGCGCCCGCGCCACCGTCGCGTCAGTATCGAAGCTCAGCCGCGCATCGACCTCGGTCGACACCCGACCCGGCACGCGATCGAGAATTTCGCAGCCAAAGCGCACCAGCAGCCGGTCCACCCGCTCATCCAGCGGCGCGGCGCCGTGCGCGGCCTGTACCTGTGCGAGCAAAGGCGCATAGGCGAGCTTTTGCACCGCCTTGAGGATGAGCGAAGGGTTGGTGGTCGCGTCCTGCGGCCGGTAGGCCGCGATGTCGTTGAAATCCCCCGTGTCGGCAACGACCACGGTCCATAGGCGCAAGGCATCGAGCGTATTCATACGTCACCATTATCAG